>NZ_JBHWCC010000042.1:73616-92953 GCF_042735715.1 Streptomyces sp. NPDC059582 | reverse complement strand
AGGCCCGCGTACGCGGTGTACGGGGGCCTCTCGCGTGCGTGGGCCGGTCGCTACGGCCGGCGGGCCGAGGTGACCCGGTAGACGTCGTAGACGCCCTCCACTCCCCTGACCGCCTTCAGGACGTGCCCGAGGTGCTTCGGGTCGCCCATCTCGAAGGTGAAGCGGGAGGTGGCGACGCGGTCGCGGGAGGTCTGGACGGCCGCGGAGAGGATGTTGACGTGCTGGTCCGACAGCACCCGCGTGACGTCCGAGAGGAGCCGGGAGCGGTCCAGCGCCTCGACCTGGATGGCGACCAGGAAGACGGAGGACTGCGTGGGCGCCCACTCGACCTCGAGGATGCGCTCCGGTTCGCGCGACAGTGACTCCACGTTGACGCAGTCGCTGCGGTGAACCGATACTCCGCTCCCACGTGTCACGAAGCCGATGATCGGGTCGCCAGGAACCGGCGTACAGCAGCGGGCCAGCTTGACCCACACGTCGTCGACGCCCTTGACCACCACGCCGGGGTCGGCGTTGGAGCGGCGCTTGCGGCCGCGGCCGCGCGCGGGCGGCACGCTCTCGTCGATCTCCTCGGTGGCGGCCTCCTCACCGCCGAGTGCCTGGACGAGCTTCTGTACGACGTTCTGCGCGGCGACATGACCCTCGCCGATCGCCGCGTACAGCGACGAGATGTCGGGGTAGCGCATCTCGTGCGCGAGCGTGACGAGTGAGTCGCCCGTCAGGATCCGCTGGATCGGCAGGTTCTGCTTGCGCATCGCGCGGGCGATGGCGTCCTTGCCCTGCTCGATCGCCTCGTCACGGCGCTCCTTGGAGAACCACGCCCGGATCTTGTTGCGGGCCCGGGGCGACTTGACGAAGTTCAGCCAGTCCCGGGACGGTCCGGCACCGGCCGCCTTGGACGTGAAGACCTCGACCAGGTCGCCGTTGTCCAGGGTCGATTCCAGCGGTACGAGACGCCCGTTGACGCGGGCTCCTATGGTGCGGTGGCCCACCTCGGTGTGCACCGCGTACGAGAAGTCCACGGGAGTGGCGCCGGCGGGCAGCGCTATCACGTCGCCCTTGGGCGTGAAGACGAAGACCTCGTTGCGCGACAGGTCGAAGCGCAGCGACTCCAGGAACTCGCCCGGGTCCTCGGTCTCCTTCTGCCAGTCGAGCAGTTGCCGCAGCCACGCCATGTCGTTGAGGTGGTCGTCCTTGCCGGTGCTCTTGGGCGCGTCCGAGCGCACCTTGGAGGCGCCGGCCACGGCCTCCTGCTTGTACTTCCAGTGCGCGGCGATGCCGTACTCGGCACGGCGGTGCATGTCGAAGGTGCGGATCTGCAGTTCGACCGGCTTGCCGTTGGGGCCGATGACCGTCGTGTGCAGCGACTGGTACATGTTGAACTTGGGCATCGCGATGTAGTCCTTGAACCGGCCGGGGACCGGGTTCCATCGCGCGTGCACCGTGCCGAGGGCCGCGTAGCAGTCGCGGACGGTGTCCACGAGGACGCGGATGCCCACCAGGTCGTAGATCTCCGCGAAGTCACGGCCGCGGACGATCATCTTCTGGTAGACGCTGTAGTAGTGCTTCGGCCGGCCGGTGACGGTCGCCTTGATGCGGGCGGCGCGCAGGTCGGACTGGACCTCGTCGGTCACTATGGCCAGATACTCGTCACGCTTCGGTGCCCTTTCGGCCACCAGCCGTACGATCTCGTCGTACATCTTGGGGTAGAGAATCGCGAAGGCGAGGTCCTCCAGCTCCCACTTGATGGTGTTCATACCCAGGCGATGAGCCAGCGGCGCGTAGATCTCCAGGGTCTCGCGCGCCTTCTTCTCCTGCTTCTCGCGCTTGAGATAGCGCATGGTGCGCATGTTGTGCAGCCGGTCCGCGAGCTTGATGACCAGGACGCGCGGGTCCTTGGCCATCGCGACGACCATCTTCCGGACGGTCTCGGCCTGGGCGGCCTCGCCGAACTTGACCTTGTCCAGCTTGGTGACGCCGTCGACGAGCAGGGCCACGGTGTCGCCGAAGTCGCGGCGCAGCTGTTCCAGGCCGTACTCGGTGTCCTCGACGGTGTCGTGCAGCAGGCCTGCCATCAGGGTGGCCGGGTCCATGCCCAGCTCGGCGAGGATGGTGGTCACGGCGAGCGGGTGCGTGATGTACGGGTCGCCGCTCTTGCGCTTCTGCCCGCGGTGCCAGCGCTCGGCGACCTGGTAGGCCTTCTCGATCTGCCGCAGCGTCGAGGTCTCGATCTTCGGGTCGTTGCTGCGCACTATGCGCAGCAGCGGCTCCAGGACCGGGTTGTAGGGGTTGGCGCGCTGGACGCCGAGGCGGGCGAGGCGGGCACGGACGCGGTTGGAGGAGCCGGAGCGGCCGGGCTGGCCGGACGTCGGGCGCGCGGCGGACGCGCTCGCGGCGCGCTCGGGCACCGCCGGCTTGGGGCGCGAGGCCTCGGCCGGCTTGTCGGCGGGCGCGGAGCGGTCGTGTTCGACCGGCCCACGAGCGTCGTTCTTCGCATGCGGCGCGGGCGTCGCCGCGGGGCCCGGGGCGGGCTCGGGCTTGGCGGCGGTCAGGTGCTGGGCCTCATCTGCCAAGAGGACTCCTCGTGCGCGGTCCGGGTCCCCCGGTCAGGCTCCGGAGCACCCATCGTAGCGATCCTCGGCCGCGGGATCGCCTTCAGCCCGATGTGAGGGGCTTGCACAGGTGCAACGCAAGAGGCGGGCGCCGGATTCCTCCGGGCCCGCCTCGCTGCCTTGCAGCGCCGGTCAGACGGTGAGCAGTGCCTCCAGCGGGGCCCCGTTCAGGGCGGCCTCCAGGCGGGGGCGGCCGGCGAGGAAACCGAGCTCCATCAGCACGGCGGCACCCACTACCTCGGCGCCCGCGCGGCGGATCAGCTGGATCGAGGCCTCGGCGGTACCACCGGTGGCGAGCACGTCGTCGACGATCAGCACACGGTCCTGTGCGCTGAGGTCCTCGGCGTGCACCTCGATCTCGGCGGAGCCGTACTCCAGGTCGTACGCCTGGCTGAGGGTGGCTCCGGGGAGCTTGCCCGCCTTGCGTACGGGGATGAAGCCGAGGCGCGCTCGGACGGCGACGGGGGCGCCGAGGATGAAGCCCCGGGCCTCCAGGCCGACGATCTTCGTGGCGCCGGTGCGCTCGGCGATGCCCGCGAAGGCGTCGGTGAGCGCGCTGAACGCCACCGGGTCCGCCAGCAGCGGGGTGATGTCCTTGAACACCACGCCCGGCTCCGGATGGTCCGGCACATCACGGATCCTGCTGAGCAGCAGGTCCGTGATGTCGGTGAGCTCGGTCATCGGCGCTTCCCCGACGGTCGGCCACGGCCCCGGTTGCGGGACGCGGGCTGGCTGCGCGGGCCGACGACCGCGGCGGCGTCGTCCGGCTCGTCCGGGTCCAGACCGACGGACCGGGTCCCGGCGAGCTCCTCCTCGGCGGCGGCCTGGGCGCGCTTGGCCATGACCCGCTTCCTGAGGGCCTTCATCTGCGGCTCGCGCTCCTTGAGGTCGGCGACGAGCGGCGTGGCGATGAAGATCGAGGAGTACGCACCGGCCGCGAGGCCGACGAACAGCGACAGCGAGATGTCGTTGAGCGTGCCCGCGCCGAGCACACCGCCACCGATGAACAGCAGGCCCGCGACCGGCAGCAGCGCGACCACCGTGGTGTTGATGGAGCGGACCAGGGTGCTGTTGATCGAGCGGTTGGCGACGTCGCTGTACGTCCAGCGGGTCTGCTTGGTGATGTCCTTCGTCTGCTCCTTGAGGCTGTCGAAGACGACGACCGTGTCGTAGAGCGAATAACCGAGGATCGTCAGCAGACCGATGACCGTACCGGGCGTGACCTCGAAGCCGACCAGGGCGTAGATGCCGACCGTGATGGTGATGTCGTGGATCAGCGCGACCAGCGCGGCGATGGCCATGCGCCATTCGAAGGCGATGGCGAGGTAGATCACGACCAGGATCATGAAGATCACAAGGCCTTGCCAGGCCTTGGCGGCGATCTGGTCACCCCAGCTGGGACCGACCAGGTCCGCGGCGATCTCCTCCGCGGGAACCTTGAGGTCCTTGGACAGGGCGGTCTTGACCCCGTTGGACTTGCCGGTGTCCACGCCGGAGATCTGGATGCGCAGCTCGCCGCCGCCGAGCCGCTGAACGACCGCCTGGTGGCCGGACGCCTGCTCCGCGTACGTCTCCGCCTGCGAGACCGAGACGCTGGTCTTCGGGGTGGTGAAGACGGCACCGCCCTCGAACTCGATGCCCATGTTCAGGCCGCGCACCGTCAGGCCGAGGATGGCCGTGATGGTGATCAGGATCGAGATGCCGTACCAGATCTTGCGGTTGCCGACGAAGTCGTAACCGACCTCGCCACGGTGCAGTCGGGCGCCAAGGTTGCCGAGCTTCGACATCTCACGCCTCCTTCGTCTCGGCGGGGGCGGAGGGACGGCGGGTGCCGCGCAGCGGCGGCTTTGCACCCAGTCGCTTGGGGTCGAGGCCGGACCAGCTGTGACCGTTCGAGAAGAACTTCCTGCGGGCCAGGATCGTCATCAGCGGCTTGGTGAACAGGAAGACGACGACCACGTCGAGCAGGGTGGTCAGACCGAGCGTGAACGCGAAGCCCTGGACCTTGCCGACGGTGACGATGAAGAGCACCGCGGCGGCCAGGAACGACACGAAGTCGGAGACCAGGATGGTGCGCCGGGCACGCGGCCAGGCCCGCTCGACGGCGGGGCGCAGCGTGCGGCCCTCGCGGATCTCGTCCCTTATGCGTTCGAAGAACACGATGAACGAGTCCGCGGTGATACCGATCGCGACGATCGCACCACAGACCGCCGGCAGGTTCAGCGCGAAGTGGATGGTCGGGCCGAGCAGCGCCATGATCACGTACGTGAGCACCGCGGAGACCAGCAGCGAGGCGATCGCGATGAGCGACAGACCCCGGTAGTAGAACACCAGGTAGATGACGACCAGCGCGAGGCCGATGGCGCCGGCGATCAGACCGGCGTGCAGCTGGTCGCCACCGAGGGCGGCGGTCACCGTGGTGACGCTCGCCTCCTTGAAGGTCAGCGGGAGCGCGCCGTACGACAGCATGTTGGCGAGGCTCTGGGCCTCCGCCTGGTCGAAGCTGCCGGAGATCTCCGCGTTGCCGCCGGTCAGCGCCTGGCTGACGTACGGGTCGGAGACGACGTCACCGTCGAGGACGATGGCGAACTGGTTCTGCGGGGCCTGCTGCTTGGCCAGCTGGCCGGTGACGTCCGCGAACTTCTTGGCGCCCTTGGACGTGAAGTCCATCGTGACGGTCCAGCCCGCGGCGGTCTGGGTGTTGAAGATGGCCTGGGCCTTCTTCACGTCCGTGCCGTCGACCTGGGCCGGACCGAGCACGTACTTCTGCCACTGGTTCTGCGAGTTCTTGCCGCACGCGAGGGTCGTGTCCTCGGGCTTGGAACCCTTGCCGGCGTCGGCCCGGTCCGTCGCCTTCGTGCAGTCCAGCGCGGCGTACTGCGCCTGCAGCTTCGCGGCCGCCGCGTCGGCGGAGCCGCTGGGGGACGGGGTGGCGGAGGCGCTGCCGGAGGCCGAGCCGCTCGGCGACGGCGTGGAGTCGGCCTTCAGGGCGTCGGTGACCGCTCGTCCCTGCGAGGTGGCGGTCGCCGACGGGGTCGAGGAGCCGGAGGGAGACGCGGACGAGGTCGCCTTGTCGGTCGCCTTGCTCGAAGGACTGCCGGAGGCGCTCGGCGACGGGCTGGCCGTCGCGGCGGCGCCGGAGACCTCCGTCGCGATGACCGGCCGGAAGTACAGCTTGGCCGTGGTGCCGACCTGCTGACGGGCCTCCTCGGAGTTCGTGCCCTTGGGGATGTTGACGATGATGTTCCGCGTGCCCTGCGTCTGGACCTCGGTCTCCGAGACACCAAGACCATTGACACGGCGGTTCATGATGTCGACCGCGGTGTCCATGTTGGTCTTGTTGATCGCGGATTCCTGGCCCGGCTCGGGGACCGCCTGGAGCGTGATGCTCGTACCGCCGGCCAGGTCGATGCCGAGACGCGGAGTGGTGTGCCCGGAGGCGAACATCCCCCCGGTGAGCGCCGCGATGGCGATCAGGATCAGGGCCAGCGAGCGCCCCGGCTTGCTCTGGGCGCTCGCGCTCCGGCCCTTCTTAGGTGCTGCCACCTTCTCGTACTCCCTCTCGGGCCGCTCCGCGCCGGGTCAGCGCGGCAGTGGCCATGACATGGTGTCGGGACCCGCTGCGAGATGCGCGTGCCCGGGGCGCGCGGACGAGTCCCGCGCGTGTCCCGGGTGGCGCCTACTTCGCGTCGGTGTCGCCGTCGGTCTTCTTCGGCTCTTCGTCCGTCTTGGCCTCGGCGGCGTCGGCGGCCTCGCCGGACGGCTCCTCGGTCGCGTCCTTCTTGCCGAGGTCGACGGACTTGTCGCCGGAGACGGCGGCAGCTTCGTCGGCGGGCTCGTCGGCCTCGGTGAGGGAGGAAGCGTTGTCCGGGACGACCGTGGTGTCGGACTTCAGGTCGTGCTCGACGCCGTGGACGATGCGGTTGTACTCGTCGTCGGTCAGGACCGCACCGATGGCGTTCTTCGCGAAGAGCAGATCCACACCCGGGCCGGCGTCGACGAGGACCGTGTCCTCGTTGACCTCCTTGACCGTCGCGTACATGCCCCCGATGGTGCGGATGCCGCTGCCGGGCTGCATATCGTTGCGCATCTGCGCAGCCTGCTGCTGCTTCTTCTTGGCCGACCGGGTCATCAGGAACATGGCCCCGATGAGCACGATGAACGGGAGGAGGGTCACGAGACTCACGGGTCGGAACTTCCTTCACACGACCGCGGGTGGTGAGCGGCCTGATGGTTGGGGGTATGTGTACCGCCTGTCAGAGGCGGCATCGGCGGAGTCTAAGCGAGTCCGCGTGCATGGAACAACGCTCAGCATGGCACCTGGGTTCCAGACCCGGCCACTGTCCCCCGCCGTCACGCCCCGAACAGGTCCCCTTGTCCGTTTCCCGCGGTTGAGGAGCGGGGCGGAGTGAGCCCGAGGTGCGCCCAGGCGGCGGGCGTGGCCACCCGTCCGCGGGGGGTACGGGCCAGCAGCCCCTCCCGCACGAGGAACGGTTCGGCGACCTCCTCCACGGTCTCACGTTCCTCCCCGACCGCTACCGCCAGCGTCGACAGACCGACCGGCCCGCCGCCGAACAGCTTCAGCAGTGCCTCCAGGACACCCCGGTCCAGGCGGTCCAGGCCGCGGGCGTCGACCTCGTAGACCGCCAGGGCCGCCGCGGCGATCTCCGTCGTGATGAACCCGTCGGCCTTGACCTGCGCGTAGTCCCGGACACGGCGCAGCAGGCGGTTGGCGATGCGGGGCGTTCCGCGGGAGCGGCCGGCGATCTCGGCGGCGCCGGCGGTGTCGATCTCGACGTCGAGCAGGTTCGCCGAGCGGTGGATGACGCGCTCCAGCTCGGCGGGCGCGTAGAACTCCATGTGCGCGGTGAAGCCGAAGCGGTCGCGCAAGGGGGGCGGCAGCAGGCCCGCGCGCGTGGTGGCGCCGACCAGGGTGAAGGGGGGCAGTTCCAGGGGGATGGCGGTGGCGCCTGGGCCCTTGCCGACGATGACGTCGACGCGGAAGTCCTCCATGGCCATGTAGAGCATCTCCTCGGCGGGCCGCGACATGCGGTGGATCTCGTCGAGGAAGAGGACCTCGCCCTCCTGGAGAGAGGACAGGATCGCGGCGAGGTCGCCGGCGTGCTGGATGGCGGGGCCGCTGGTGATGCGGATGGGGGCACCCATCTCGGCCGCGATGATCATGGAAAGCGTGGTCTTGCCTAGGCCGGGGGCGCCGGAGAGCAGCACGTGGTCGGCGGTGGCGCCGCGCGCGCGTGCGGCGCGCAGCACCAGGTCGAGCTGTTCGCGGACCTTCTCCTGGCCGATGAACTCGCCGAGGTCCTTGGGGCGCAGGGCGGCCTCGACGGCCTGGTCGTCGCGGTCGGCGACAGGGCCCACCAGCCGCTCGGCGGCGGAGGCGTCGGTCGGGTCGTCCCAGTTCATGGAGTGTGCCTCGGGGTCTCGTGGATGCGCGGTGGCTCGGTGGGGCCGGCCGCCTACGGATCGGCGGGCTCGGGCCGGCCCGCGTGGGGTGTGCGGGGCGCGGTCGCTCGGCGGTTTCCGTCGCGGTGGGTCAGCGGGCTCGGTTCAGCGTCTGCAGGGCCGACCGCAGGAGCTGGCCCACCTGGGGCGGGCCCCCTCCCGCCTCGGCCTGGGGGGCGACGGCGGACACGGCCTCGTCCGCCTCGCGGTTCGCGTAGCCGAGACCGATGAGGGCGGCGTGCAGCTGGTCGCGCCAGCCGCTGGTGACCGCCGCTCCCACGGCTGGTGCGCCAGTCGGAGCGCCCAGCCGGTCCTTCAGTTCCAGCAGGAGTTTCTGGGCGCCCTTCTTGCCGATGCCGGGGACGGCGGTGAGGGCCTTCTCGTCGTCCGTGGCGACGGCCCGGCGCAGGGCGTCCGGGGTGTGCACGGCGAGCATCGCCTGCGCGAGGCGCGGGCCGACGCCGCTCGCCGTCTGCAACAGCACGAACACCTGGCGCTCGTCGTCGTCCGCGAAGCCGTACAGCGTCAGCGAGTCCTCCCGTACGACGAGGGAGGTGGCGAGCTTGGCGGGCTGACCGAGGCGCAGCGTCGAGAGCGTGTTCGGCGCGCACTGGACGGCCATGCCGACGCCGCCCACCTCGATCACCGCGGCGTCGGGGGCGAGGGCGGCGACCGTGCCGCTCACGAAGGCGATCATGCCGTACGGCCTTTCGATGCGTGCAGGGCGACGGCCTGCTGGAGTCGGTTCTGCGCGGGGGCCCGCCAGATGTGGCAGATGGCGAGGGCGAGGGCGTCGGCCGCGTCGGCGGGCTTGGGCGGTGCGTCGAGCCGCAGCAGCCGGGTCACCATCGCGCCGACCTGCGCCTTGTCGGCTCGGCCACTGCCGGTGACGGCGGCCTTGACCTCGCTGGGGGTGTGCAGGGCGACGGGAATGCCGCGCCGGGCCGCACAGAGCATGGCGACCGCGCTGGCCTGGGCGGTGCCCATCACCGTCCGCACGTTGTGCTGGCTGAACACCCGCTCCACGGCGACGAATTCGGGCCGGTACTCGTCCAGCCACCGCTCGATGCCCTGCTCGACGGCCACGAGCCGGTGACCCAGGTCCGCGTCCGCGGGCGTACGCACGACGCCGACGCCGCACATCATCAACGGCCGTCCCGCGACGCCCTCGACGACTCCGACACCGCATCGGGTCAGTCCTGGATCCACACCGAGTACGCGCACCGCGCTCCTTCTCCTCCCCGCCCCTGTCCGTCCTGCTGCGCCAGGCTATCCGGCGGCACCGACAACGCGAGGCCGCCGGGGCCGGGGGCTCGGTCCGGGGTGCCACAGCGGCCGCACGGAATGTTTAAAGGAAAGGCAAAAGATCATCTTCAGATGATCCCTATTAATCTGACAAGTCGCCAGAAACCCGGTCGTCGTCGACCTTTTTCGATTGCTTCGCACGCTTGATCACTTATAGCTTCCAGGGCGACGTGCACAGCTGACCACTGTGCGCATTCGAGCGAACTGACGTTCGCATCGACCACATCACACGAGAAATCGGGGAATCCATGCGTTCCATAGCGAAGGTTGCCGTGACGGCGTCCGTCCTGCTGGCCGGCCTGGCTGTCGCGACTCCCGCGCAGGCGGCGGCCGACTCCAAGCACACCGGCCGCAGCGGCTGCTTCAACTGGTCGTGGGCGGACGGCGTTTCGACGACCACCGTCTACTTCCACAACATCTGCGACAAGAAGGCCACCATCAACATCTGGTGGAAGGACGGCCGGGTCGACGTGATGCGCGCCGCCACCGTCGCCGCCGACGGCAAGGGCCACATCAAGCACGCCGGCAGCGTGAAGAGCATCGACGGCTGATCCGACGCCGCACGCCGCACGCCGTATGACGAACGGCCCGCCGAAGGAGACTTCGGCGGGCCGTTCCGTCTGTCCGGTGCGATCAGGCGTCGACCTTCGCCATGACCTCGTCGCTGACGTCGAAGTTGGCGAAGACGTTCTGCACGTCGTCGCTGTCCTCCAGGGCGTCGATCAACTTGAAGATCTTCCGGGCGCCCTCCTCGTCCAGCTCGACCTGCATGGTCGGGACGAAGTTGGCGTCGGCGGAGTCGTAGTCGATGCCGGCCTCCTGGAGCGCGGTGCGCACCGCGACCAGGTCGGTGGCCTCGGAGAGGACCTCGAAGGACTCGCCGAGGTCGTTGACCTCTTCGGCGCCCGCGTCGAGCACGGCGCCCAGGACGTCGTCCTCGGTCAGCTCACCCTTGGGCACGATCACGACGCCCTTGCGGTTGAACAGGTACGAGACGGAGCCCGGGTCGGCCATGTTGCCGCCGTTGCGCGTCATGGCGACGCGGACGTCCGAGGCCGCGCGGTTGCGGTTGTCGGTGAGGCACTCGATGAGCACCGCGACACCGTTGGGACCGTAACCCTCGTACATGATCGTCTCGTAGTCGGCGCCACCGGCCTCGAGACCGGCGCCGCGCTTGACCGCGGAGTCGATGTTCTTGTTCGGGACCGAGCTCTTCTTGGCCTTCTGGATGGCGTCGAACAGCGTCGGGTTTCCGGACACGTCGGCGCCACCGGTACGGGCCGCGACTTCGATGTTCTTGATCATCTTCGCGAAGAGCTTGCCGCGCTTGGCGTCGATCACGGCCTTCTTGTGCTTCGTCGTAGCCCATTTAGAGTGGCCGGACATCTGCCTGTCTCCTTCGCGTTACCCAACTCTGTACGAACCCCAGAGATCCTACAAGGACTCCGCTGTCCGGTTCGCGCGCACCATGTCGACGAACAGGGCGTGCACGCGGTGGTCGCCGGTCAGTTCCGGGTGGAACGACGTGGCGAGCGCGTTGCCCTGGCGTACGGCGACGATGTGGCCCTCGTGCTCGGCGAGCACCTCGGCCTCGGCGCCCACGGACTCGACCCAGGGGGCACGGATGAAGACGCCCTCTACAGGATCGCCCTCGACACCGTCGACGGCGACCGCCGCCTCGAAGGACTCGTTCTGACGTCCGAAGGCGTTGCGGCGCACGATCATGTCGATGCCGCCGACGGTCTCCTGGCCCGAACGCGGGTCCAGGATCTTGTCGGCGAGCATGATCATGCCGGCGCAGGTGCCGTAGACCGGCATGCCGCCGCGTACACGCGCGCGAAGGGGCTCCATCACGCCGAAGAGGACGGCCAGCTTGGAGATGGTGGTGGACTCGCCACCGGGGATGACCAGGCCGTCCACGGCGTCGAGCTCTTCAGGGCGCCGAACCGGCCTGGCCACGGCATCAGCCGCGGCCAGGGCGATCAGGTGCTCCCGTACGTCGCCCTGAAGGGCCAGGACGCCAATGACAGGAGTGTTCATGGGTGGTTACCAGCCGCGGTTGGCGTAGCGCTCGGCCTCGGGGAGGGTGTCGCAGTTGATGCCGACCATGGCCTCGCCCAGGTTGCGGGACGCGTCCGCGATGATCTTCGGGTCGTCGTAGAAGGTGGTGGCCTTCACGATGGCGGCGGCGCGCTTGGCCGGGTCGCCTGACTTGAAGATGCCGGAGCCGACGAAGACGCCCTCGGCGCCGAGCTGACGCATCAGGGCGGCGTCGGCCGGGGTGGCGACACCACCGGCGGAGAACAGCACGACCGGGAGCTTGCCGAGCTCGGCGACCTCCTTGACGATCTCGTACGGGGCGCGCAGCTCCTTGGCGGCGGCGTACAGCTCGTTGTTGTCGTAGCCGCGCAGCCTGGCGATCTCGTTCTTGATCTGGCGCAGGTGGCGGACGGCCTCGACGACGTTGCCGGTGCCGGCCTCGCCCTTGGAGCGGATCATCGCGGCACCCTCGGCGATGCGGCGCAGGGCCTCACCGAGGTTGGTGGCGCCGCAGACGAAGGGGGTCGTGAACGCCCACTTGTCGGAGTGGTTGACCTCGTCGGCCGGGGTGAGGACCTCGGACTCGTCGATGTAGTCGACGCCGAGCGACTGCAGGACCTGGGCCTCGACGAAGTGGCCGATGCGGGACTTGGCCATGACCGGGATCGAGACGGCGTCGATGATGCCCTCGATCATGTCCGGGTCGGACATCCGGGCCACGCCGCCGTCCTTGCGGATGTCGGCCGGGACCCGCTCCAGGGCCATGACGGCGACGGCGCCCGCGTCCTCGGCGATCTTGGCCTGCTCGGGCGTGACGACGTCCATGATCACGCCGCCCTTGAGCTGCTCGGCCATGCCGCGCTTCACGCGGGCCGTGCCCGTCTCGGGGGCCTGGGCGGGGGTGGGGATCGTGCTGGACACGGGGTGACCTCACTCGGTGAAGAGGATTTGTGCAGCACTGACGAAACGGGATTGGACCAGGCCACAGCAAGGGCCAATGCGAAGCCGGTGGATCCTTTTGTCCGCGGCCCCTCGGACCGGACCGGCCGGACAGGTCCTAGACCGGGCGGTCGGTCAGGGCGCTCGGCGGCTCGTCGTCCATCTCGAAGGCCATGGGGAAGGGGGCGTGTCCGGCCAGCCGGAACCAGCGCACCTTGCGGTGCTCCCGGAGCCTGCGTGCCGCTCCCACGGCGTCGTTGTGGAAACGCCGGGCCATCGGCACCCGCCGTACGGCCTCCGTGAGTTCGAGGGCCGCCGCCTCTCCCCCGGGTGCCTCGCGCACTGCCTCCACCTGCTGCGGAACCGCGAAGACGGCGCGCAGCGCCTGGCTCAGCTCGCTCTCGGCGACCTCGCGCTGTTCCTCCTCCGCCTGCCGGGCGGCGTGCGCGGCCTCGTACAGCACGATGGAGGCGGCCGGGTCGAGCACCCCGGAGGTCGCCAGTTCCTGGGCCACGGAGGCCCGGCGCAGCAGCTGGGCGTCGAGCGCGGCGCGGGCCGCGTCGATCCGCGCGTGCAGCCGGTCGAGCCGGCCCGCGGTCCAGCTGAGGTAGAGGCCGATCGCCGCGAGGGCGACGAGGATCCAGATCAGGGTTGCGGTCACGGGCGGCAAGGCTACCGGGGCGACGACGGGCACCCACCGTGGAGGGACCGCCTGGACACCTGGCCGCGCCGGCCCCGCTCCACGGATGCCTGACGCCTCTGTCGGCCGACGGATGCTCGGGCGGCTGTCCGGTTGGTTGCGCGGGCGGGTCGGTCCGGCGGCGGGCGGCGGGGCGGGGTCGGTCCGGCGGCGGGCGGCCGAGCAAGGTCGGTCCGGCGACGGGGCACCCGGCGGGGTCGGTCTGGCGGGGGCGGACGCCCGGCCGAAGTCGGTCCGGCGGCAGAAGCACGACCGGAGTCGGTCCGGCGGGGGCGGACGCCCAGCCGAAGTCGGTCCGGCGGCAGAAGCACGACCGGAGTCGGTCCGGCGGCGGGCGCCCGAGCAAGGTCGGTCAGGCGACGGGGCACCCGGCGGGGTCGGTCCGGCGGGGGCGGACGCCCGGCCGAGGTCGGTCCGGCGGCAGAAGCACGACCGGAGTCGGTCCGGCGGCGGGCGGCCGAGCAGGGTCGGTCCGATGGCGGAAGCCTGGCCGACTCGGTCCGGCGGCAGAAGCCCGGCCGGGGCCAGTCGCGGGGGCGCCCGGCCGGAGCCGGTCCGGTCGCGGGCCCCCGGCCCGCACCGCCGCCTCCCACGGTCCGCACCGCCGCCTCCCACGGTCCGCGCAGGGAGCGGCCTCTCAGCCATCCCGCCCGCACAGCGGCCCTCAGCCGGGCGGGCAGTGAGCCGCCCTCGGCAGACGGGAGACCGCCGCCATCACGTCCGTCGGCAGACGGGCAGGCAGGCAGGCAGGCAGGCAGAAGATCCTCGTCCTCCCGCTTCCGCCCGTCGGCACGCGGCAGCCCGGCGTTCCGTCAGTCCCGCGCCAAGCCCAGCCGTGCTCGCAGGCCCGGGCTCCGGTCGTCCGCCGCCGCGACCGCCGCGGCGCCCGCCGTGACCGTCTCGTAGACGGACAGGATGTCCGCGCCGACCGTCGACCAGTCGAACCGCCGGACATGGGCGCTGCCCCGCTCGCGCAGCTCGGCGAGGCGGGCCGGGTCGGCGAGGAGGCGTACCGCCGCCTCGGCCAGCGCGTCGGCGTCCTCGTTGGCGAACAGCTCGCCCGCCGCCCCCTGGTCGAGGACCTGCGCGAAGGCGTCCAGGTCGGAGGCGAGGACCGGGGCGCCGGCCGACATCGCCTCGACGAGGATGATGCCGAAGCTCTCGCCGCCGGTGTTGGGGGCGACGTACAGGTCGACGCTGCGCAGGAAACTCGCCTTGTCCTCGTCGCTGATCATGCCGAGGAACTCCACCCGGGAGCGCAGCTCCTTCGGCAGGGTCTCCACCGCCTCCTCCTCGTCGCCCCGACCGGCGATCAGGAGCCTGGTCTGCGGGCGGGCGGCGAGGATCTTCGGCAGGGCCCGCATCAGGACCGGCAGACCCTTGCGGGGCTCGTCGATACGCCCTATGAAGCCGATCGTGTCGCCCTGCCACTCGGGCTTGGGTTCGGCGTCGGCGAAGAAGTCGACGTCGACGCCGTTGGGGATCACGACCGCGTCCCCGCCGAGGTGCTCGACGAGGGTGCGCCGGGCGTACTCGCTCACGGCGATCCGCGCGCTGATCTTCTCCAGCGCGGCCTGGAGGATCGAGTACGCGGCGATCATGGCCCGGGAGCGCGGGTTGGACGTGTGGAAGGTGGCCACGATCGGGCCCTGCGCGGCCCAGCAGGCCAGCAGGCCCAGCGACGGCGACGTCGGCTCGTGGATGTGGATCACGTCGAACTCGCCGTCGTGCAGCCAGCGGCGTACGCGCGCGGCGCTCAGGAAGCCGAAGTTCAGCCGGGCCACCGAGCCGTTGTAGGGCACCGGGACCGCGCGGCCTGCCGAGACGACGTACGGCGGCAGCGGGGTGTCGTCGTCGGCGGGCGCGAGGACGGACACCTCGTGGCCGAGGCGGATGAAGTACGCGGCGAGGTCGCGGATGTGGAACTGGACGCCGCCCGGCACGTCCCACGAGTACGGGCAGACGATCCCGATCCTCACGAGGGCCCCTTCCCGGGGTCGAGATCTGCGAGCCACAGCCGTTGCAGCATGTGCCAGTCCTCCGGATGGTCGGCGATCCCGGTGGCGAAGGCATCGGCCAGCGCCTGTGTCATCACAGACGTCTTCTCGGCGCGCGTACCTGTCTCGGGCACCTCGATCGGGGGATGGACCCGGCCGCGCATGACGGGTGAGTCGTCGTACCAGAGCGTGACGGGCAGCAGCAGCGCGCCCGTCTGCTGGGCGAGCAGGGCCGGGCCCGCGGGCATCCGGGCCGTGTCGCCGAAGAACTTGACCTCGACGCCGGAGGCGGACAGGTCGCGCTCGGCGACCAGGCAGATCAGGCCGCCGTCGCGCAGTCGCCGGGCGAGCGTGCCGAAGGCGGTACCGCCGCTGTGCGGCAGGACCTCCATGCCCAGTCCCTCGCGATAGGCGACGAAGCGGTCGTACAGCGTCTCCGGCTTCAGGCGCTCGGCGACCGTGGTGAAGGGCGTCTCCAGCCCGGTGGTGACCCAGGCACCGGCCAGGTCCCAGTTCGCCATGTGCGGCAGCGCGAGGATCACGCCCCGGTCGGAGGCGAGTCCGTCGGTCAGGTGGTGCACGTCCTGGGGGTCGAAGCCGTTCCTTATCCGCTCGGCGCTCCAGGTCGGCAGCCGGAAGGACTCCATCCAGTAGCGCAGGTACGAGCGCATCCCCGCGCGCGAGAGCTCGGCGAGGCGCTCCGGGCTCGCGTCGGGCACCACGCGCGCGTAGTTGCTCTCCAGCCGCTGGACGCCCTTGCCGCGTCGCTTCCAGGCGAGGTCGGCGACGGTCCGGCCGAGCCGTACGGCGACCGGCTCGGGCAGCTTCTTGACGGTGCCCCAGCCGAGGCCGTAGAGCGCGTCCGTCAGCCGCTCCCGGGCGCTCACTTCGCGGCCCCGCTCCCCCGGGAGGTGTTCCCCTGCCCGGCCGCGGCCGCCTCCGCCGCCGCCTCCGCCTCCGCGGACTCCCGGCGGACCGTGACGACGCGCTGGATCAGCGTGACGAGGCTGCCGACGGCGACGATCCACAGCGCGACGGGCAGCAGGTACTGGATGCCGGGCACGCCGAACTTGTGCAGGCCCGCGAGCCCGGCCGCGACCAGTGAGACCACCAGCCGCTCGGCGCGCTCCACGAGCCCGTTGACGGCGACCGGAAGGCCGATCGACTCGCCGCGCGCCTTGGTGTACGACACCACCTGCCCGCTGGCCAGGCAGAAGATGGAGACGGCGCACAGGACGTTGTCGTCGCCGTTGCCCGCGTACCAGAGCGCGAAGCCGCCGAAGATCGCGCCGTCGGCCACCCGGTCGAGCGTGGAGTCCAGGAAGGCGCCCCAGCGGCTGGTGCGCCCCAGCTGGCGGGCCATGTTGCCGTCGACGAGGTCGGAGAACACGAACAGGGTGATGACGATCGTGCCCCAGAAGAACTCGCCCCGCGGGTAGAAGACCAGCGCGCCCGCCATCACGCCGGCGGTACCGATCAGCGTGACCGTGTCGGGGCTCACGCCCCGACGGATGAGAAACGCGGCGAACGGTGTGAGGACACGCGTGAAGAATGCACGCGCGTACTTGTTCAGCATGGCCTTCCCGAGGGTCGGTGTGGCCGAGCGGCCCCTGCTGGCCACCGGCTGGCCCATCGTAGCCACGCGCGCTCATCTGCGACGGGCGGGCACCCATGGGCCGTGTCACGTCCTGACGGCATACGGGTCACGGCCCGGTCGCGGATCCGCCACCCCGGCCGGGTGGCAGGATCGCGTCCGCCGTATGGACGCACCGTGACAGGAGTGGAAAGCTCGAAGGACCGCGGGCGCCATCGGAGCCGCCACCGCACGCGGATCCGGGATGCCCGCGCCCACAGTGACCTCACCGTGCACGGGAGGCAGGACCATGGGCGACAAGGCGAACGCACACCCCGGAGCCGCCGGCAGAGCTACGGCGGCCGACCATCCCGCGTCCGTACGGAATGTGGTGCTGGTCGGCCACTGCGGATCGGGCAAGACGACTCTGGTGGAGGCTCTCGCGCTGACCGCGGGAGCGGTGAACCGGGCGGGCCGTGTGGAGGACGGCGGCACCGTCTCCGACTACGACGACATCGAACACCGGCAGCAGCGCTCGGTGCAGTTGTCCCTGGTGCCCGTCGAATGGGACGGCATCAAGATCAATCTGCTGGACACCCCCGGATACGCCGACTTCGTCGGCGAACTCAGGGCCGGTCTGCGCGCGGCGGACGCGGCCCTCTTCGTCGTCTCGGCCTCTGACGGGGTGGACGGCTCGACCCGCATGGTGTGGGAGGAGTGCGCGGCCGTCGGCATGCCGCGCGCGATCGTCGTCACGCACCTGGAGTCGGCCCGGGCCGACTTCGTGGAGATGACGCGGATCTGCGCGGAGGCCTTCGGCGGGGACGACCCCGACGCGGTGCTGCCGCTGTACCTGCCGCTGCACGGCCCGGCGGCGCCGGACGGGCACGCGCCCGTGACCGGACTGACCGGGCTGCTGTCGCAGAAGCTGTTCGACTACTCCTCCGGGGAGCGCGAGGAGTCCGAGCCGGGGCCGGACGCGCTGCCGGGGCTCGAGGAGGCCCGCAACCGGCTGATCGAGGGGATCATCTCCGAGAGCGAGGACGAGACCCTCATGGACCGCTACCTCGGCGGCGCGGAGATCGACGTCAAGACGCTGGTGGAGGACCTGGAGCGGGCCGTCGCGCGCGGGACGTTCTTCCCCGTGCTGGCCGCCGCCCCCGCGGCCGAGGGCGCCCGGCAGGGCATCGGCACGGTCGAGCTGCTCGAACTGATCACCAGGGGCTTCCCGACGCCTCTGGAGCGCGCGGCGCCGCGGGTCACCACCATCGACGGCAGGGAGCGCGAGCTGACACCGTGCGATCCCGGCGGGCCGCTCGTCGCCGAGGTGGTGAAGACGGCGTCCGACCCGTACGTCGGCCGGGTCTCCCTGGTCCGCGTCTTCTCCGGCACCCTGCGTCCCGACGAGACGATCCACGTCTCCGGGCACGGGCTGGCGGACCGCGGCCACGAGGACCACGACGTCGACGAACGGATCGGCGCCCTGTCCGCGCCGTTCGGCAAGCAGCAACGGGTGCTGTCGCAGTGCATCGCGGGCGACCTCGCGTGCGTGGCGAAGCTGAGCCGCGCGGAGACCGGGGACACCCTCTCGGCCAAGGACGACCCGCTGTTGATGGAGCCGTGGCAGATGCCCGACCCGCTGCTGCCGCTGGCGATCGAGGCGCACAGCAAGGCCGACGAGGACAAGCTCTCGCAGGGGCTGGGGCGGCTGGTCGCCGAGGACCCGACGATGCGTCTGGAACAGAACCAGGACACCCACCAGGTGGTCCTTTGGTGCCTCGGGGAGGCCCACGCGGACGTGGCCCTGGAACGGCTGCGCAGCCGGTACGGCGTCCAGGTCGACGTCGTGCCGTACAAGGTCTCCCTGCGGGAGACGTTCGCCGGCCGGTCCGCCGGGCGCGGACGGCATGTGAAGCAGTCCGGCGGGCACGGGCAGTTCGCCATCTGCGAGATCGAGATCGAACCGCTGCCGGGCGGCTCCGGCATCGAGTTCGTCGACAAGGTGATCGGCGGTGCGGTGCCCCGGCAGTTCATCCCGTCGGTGGAGAAAGGCGTCCGGGCCCAGGCCGCCAGAGGCATCGCGGCGGGACACCCCCTCGTCGACATCCGGGTCACGCTGCTGGACGGCAAGGCGCACTCGGTGGACTCCTCCGACGCCGCCTTCCAGACGGCGGGCGCGCTCGCGCTGCGGGAGGCCGCGTCCGACGCGAGGATCCACCTGCTGGAGCCGGTGGCCGAGGTGACCGTCCTGGTCGGCGACGACTACGTGGGCGCGGTGATGAGCGATCTGTCCGGGCGGCGCGGCCGGGTGCTCGGCACCGAACAGGTGAGCACCGGGCGCACCCTCGTCCGGGCGGAGGTGCCCGAGATCGAGATCGGCCGGTACGCCGTCGACCTGCGGTCGCTGTCGCACGGCACCGCGCGCTTCAACCGCACGTACGCGCGGCACGAGCCGATGCCGCCACAGGTCGCCGAGCGGGTGCGCGAACAGGCGCAGGAAGTCTCGTAGTCGGCGCACAAACGCGCACAACCGGCTTGTGCACCAGGGCAGTACGCCACGGTGCGACCGGTCGCGCTGGAATGTTCCCCTCCGCGTCGGGGGGGCCCGGGCCCCCGGCCCCGCCCCCAAAAGGGGACGGGGGCGTAAGGGACGGGCAGAGAAAAAAAGTGGGGGGGGGCGGCGGGACGGCTTCGCCCCCCGGCGCGGC
>NZ_JBHWCC010000042.1:0-73606 GCF_042735715.1 Streptomyces sp. NPDC059582 | reverse complement strand
GTCCGCCGACGAATGTCGGTGCCTGCGGATACGCTGATGACCTGATCAACAGGTGTGCGGGGCAGGGAAGTCGGGAAGGCCGCAGGTGCGGGCACGGGCGGCGTTGGGGGGCGGGTATGACCGTTGGCAGCGGTTACGGCGACATCTTCGGACCACAGGTGCCGCGTACGGGCGACGAGGGTCAGACGGCCACCTTCGCGCTGGCCTCGGCGGCCTACCGGGACAACCCGGTCGAGGAGATAACCAAGGCCGACAACGACTGGCACCAGTCGACCGTGACGGCGGGGAAGATCTCGCTGTTCCGGCCCAACCTCGGCGAGGCCTTCTCCCGGGCGGTGGTGGACCGCATGCTGGGCAGCGACCGCAAGCCGCTCATCCAGTCCTTCGGCACCGAGCCGCAGGTCGTCGTGGAGCACTGTCTGGCCGCCAACAACATCCGCCGGGACCGGGACAACCGGCTGAGCGCGATCATGGTGCTGTGCGGGCTGGTCTTCCTGCCCGGGCTGCTGGTGTGGCTGCTGGTCTTCATCATCCGGACCAACATCGACCGGCGCGACGACAAGCGGGCCTCCGCTCTGGGCACCACCCTGCTCGTCGCCATCGGCGCCCTCGCCGTCATCTTCCTGATCCGTATGCCGTTCACGGGCTTCTGGGCGTGGTACGCCCGCGCGGCCACCGTCATGCCCGTGGTCGGCTGGGTGCTGGCCAAGCGGGTCTGCGAGAGCACGGCCAAGGATCTGCGGGAGCGCTGGGACGGCCTGCTGTCCGGCAGCAGCGTCGGCGCCAAGGTCCCTGAGGCGGTGCCCAGCAGCCCCCGCGAGACCGCGGCCGAGGGGCTGCGCCAGTCGCTGGCCAAGCTCAGCGCCGAACAGCAGTCGAACTCCGTCTTCTACGCCGGCCCCAAGGGCATCCTCGGCATGGGCACCCGCTGGGGTGCCTGGCAGCTGGCCGAGGACCTGCAGCCGGCCGACCCCTCCCGGGAGATCCACCCGTTCCGCAGCTGGGACGTGATCCGCTCCATCCACGACCAGCTGCGGATGCTGGAGCGCGGCCCGCTGAACACCGGCGGCTTCCCGAAGGCGTCGATACGGCACTGGGTCGTCACGCCGATCGGCGAGAACGCGAAGGCGGTGTCCCGGCCGGAGGGCACGGACGTGGAGGCCTACCAGGTCAAGCAGCACGCGATACAGGAGATCTGCAACAAGCAGCAGTTCGGCGCCGGTGACCGGCACTACCTCGGGGTGCAGTGGACGCTGTGGGACGGGCAGCTGGTGATCACCATGCTGATCACCGTGACCGTGCTGCACTCCACCCTGCGCATCGAGGTGACCGGCCATGCGCTCGGTCCGGTGAACCCGCTGTTCACCACCAAGCCGGAGGCACCGAGCAAGCTGGTCACGAAGTCCTTCAAGCCGTGGGAGACCCGCAAAGTACAGCTTCCGCTGGTCACCACCAACGAGGTGGTGCGGCTCGCCGTCCGCGCTCCGCTCACCTGGTATCCGCCGATGCTGAAGTGGCTCGGCGGGACCGTGGGCCTGCCCGAGCCGTTCGGTCTGCGGCACGCGTGGGCGGACCAGCCCTGGCGACACCGCTTCATGGCCGACGACGCGCTGCGCGCAGCCGCGCCGGTGCTGCGGGTGGTGCACTCCGCCGCGCTGCGGGTCCTGGAGGAGAACGGCGTGAACATCGAGAAGTTCGGGATGCGCTCGTCCTTCCTCAGCACGTCGGTGCAGGACGCGTCGCCCCGGAAGGCGGACCTCTACGACGCGTAGGCCTCCGGCGGTCGGGGCCACTGCGCGGCGGGTGGGTGCATCGGTTCCGGGGGCTGGCGCCCCCAGGCCCCCTCTTCGGCCTCACGGCCCCGTCCTCGAACGCCGGACGGGCTGACATACCGGTCAGGCCGTCGGCCAGGCCTCCGCCAGCATCTTGCGGGTGTCCGCCAGCAGCTGCGGCAGCACCCTCGTGTGGCCGACGACCGGCATGAAGTTCGTGTCGCCGCCCCAGCGGGGCACGATGTGCTGGTGGAGGTGGGCGGCGATGCCCGCGCCGGCCACCGTGCCCTGGTTCATGCCGATGTTGAAGCCGTGCGCGCCGGAGGCGGTGCGCAGGGCCGTCATCGCCTGCTTGGTCAGCTCGGCGAGCTCGACGGTCTCCGCCTCGGTGAGATCCGTGTAGTCGGCGACATGACGGTAGGGCACGGTCATCAGGTGGCCCCCGTTGTACGGGTAGAGGTTGAGCACCGCGTACACGTGCTCGCCGCGCCTGACGATCAGCCCGTCCTCGTCGGATTTGGCCGGGATCGCACAGAAGGGACAGCCGTCATCGGCCCCCGGGCCGGTCGGCTTGTTCTCACCCTGGATGTAGGCCATCCGGTGGGGCGTCCACAGGCGCTGGAACGCGTCCTGCGTCCCCACTCCGCTCTGCTGCTCCGGCTCACTCGTCATGCAAGGCAGCATATGGCTTCGCCCGTTCGCGGCGTGTCGGCGGGTGCCGTACCGAACGGCTTGCGGCCAAGCTGGGGCGATGTACCACGACAGCCCCGAGGCCCGCTGGGAGCAGCGCAGCGAGATCCCGCTCGGCGTGGGATCACTGCTGTTTCTCTTCTTCTACGCGGTCCTCGTTCTGGGCCACGACGTGCCCAAGGCGTGGCGGGACACCTGTCTGGCGGCGCTGCTCGTCACCTGGGCACTGTTCGCCGTCGACTACGCCGTGCGCTGGCGGCTGAGCGGGCAGCGTCTGCGTTTCGTCCGGACGCACTGGTTGGACTCGGTGGTGCTCGTGCTGCCCCTGCTGCGCCCGTTGCGGATCGTCAAGGTCTACGAAGCGGTGCAGCACCGGCACGGGCAGCCCCGGTTCAGCCTGCACGCGCGCGTGATCGCGTACGCGAGCCTGTCGGTGACGCTGCTCGGCTTCGCCGGTGCTCTCGCCGTCTACCAGCAGGAGCGCGACGCCCCGGACGCCACGATCCATACCTTCGGGGACTCGTTGTGGTGGGCCTGCTCCACGCTGTCGACGGTGGGCTACGGCGACGTCACTCCGGTGACTCCGTGGGGGCGGGTGATCGCCACGGGCCTCATGGCCTGCGGTCTGGCCCTGCTCGGCGCGGTGACCGGCTCGTTCTCGTCCTGGCTGCTCCAGGTGTTCGCACGAGAGGACGACTTGAGGCCCCCGGGGAGCTGAACTCCCCGGGGGCCTCACCGCGCCGGGATCAGACCTGGGCCCGGTCCTCGACGACCTGCGCGATCTTCGCGATGGCCTCGTCGAACGGGATGCCGTTCTCCTGCGAGCCGTCGCGGTAGCGGAAGGACACCGAGCCGGCCGACATGTCCTCGTCGCCCGCGATGACCATGAAGGGCACCTTCTGCTTCTGGGCGTTGCGGATCTTCTTCTGCATCCGGTCGGAGGAGGAGTCCACCTCGACGCGCAGGCCCTTCTTCTTGGCCGCCGCCGCGAACTTCTCCAGGTACTCGATGTGCGCGTCGCCGATCGGAATGCCGACCGCCTGGACGGGGGCGAGCCACGCCGGGAAGGCACCCGCGTAGTGCTCGAGGAGCACCGCGAAGAACCGCTCGATCGATCCGAAGAGGGCCCGGTGGATCATGACGGGACGCTGCTTGGCGCCGTCGGGACCGGTGTACTCCAGGTCGAAGCGCTCCGGCAGGTTGAAGTCCAGCTGGACCGTCGACATCTGCCAGGTCCTGCCGATCGCGTCCTTCGTCTGGACGGAGATCTTCGGGCCGTAGAACGCGGCGCCGCCCGGGTCGGGCACCAGCGGGAGGCCCTGCTTCTCGGCGACCTGGCGCAGCGTCTCGGTGGCCTCCTCCCAGACCTCGTCCGTGCCGACGAACTTCTCCGGGTCCTTGGTGGAGAGCTCCAGGTAGAAGTCCGTGAGGCCGTAGTCACGCAGGAGGTTCAGGACGAAGGTGAGCGTCTTGTCGAGCTCGTCGGCCATCTGCTCGCGGGTGCAGTAGATGTGCGCGTCGTCCTGGGTGAAACCGCGGGCGCGGGTCAGGCCGTGCACGACGCCCGACTTCTCGTACCGGTACACGGTGCCGAACTCGAACAGGCGCAGCGGCAGCTCGCGGTAGGAGCGGCCGCGCGCGTCGAAGATCAGGTTGTGCATCGGGCAGTTCATGGGCTTGAGGTAGTAGTCCACGCCCTCGTCGAGCTGCATGGGCGGGTACATGCCGTCGGCGTACCAGTCCAGGTGGCCCGAGGTCTCGAAGAGCTTCCCCTTCGTGGCGTGCGGGGTGTAGACGAACTCGTAGCCCTCTTCCTCGTGGCGGCGGCGCGAGTAGTCCTCCATCACGCGGCGGACGATGCCGCCCTTGGGGTGGAAGACCGCCAGGCCGGAGCCGATCTGCTCCGGGATGGAGAACAGGTCCAGCTCGTTGCCCAGCTTGCGGTGGTCGCGCTTCTCGGCCTCGGCGAGGAAGTCGAGGTAGGCCTTCAGCTCGTCCTTGGACGGCCAGGCGGTGCCGTAGATGCGCTGGAGCATCGGGTTCTTCTCGCTGCCGCGCCAGTAGGCGGCCGCGTTGCGCATCAGCTTGAACGCCGGGATCAGCCGGGTGGACGGCAGGTGCGGACCGCGGCAGAGGTCCTTCCAGCACAGCTCGCCGGTCTTGGCGTCGAGGTTGTCGTAGATGGTCAGCTCGCCGGCGCCGACCTCGACGTCCGCGCCGTCGTCGTGCGACGCCGAACCCTTGAGGCCGATCAGCTCCAGCTTGTAGGGCTCGTTCGCCAGTTCCTCGCGGGCGGCCTCGTCGGTGACGACACGGCGGGAGAAGCGCTGGCCGCGCTTCTGGATCTCCTGCATCTTCTTCTCGACGGCCTTGAGATCCTCGGGCGTGAACGGCTTCTCGACGTCGAAGTCGTAGTAGAAGCCGTCCTTGACCGGCGGGCCGATGCCCAGCTTGGCCTCGGGGAAGAGCTCCTGCACGGCCTGGGCCAGCACGTGGGCGGTGGAGTGGCGCAGGATGCCCAGACCGTCCTCGGAGGAGATCTCCACACCCTCGACGGTCTCGCCGTCCCGCACCGCGTAGGTGAGGTCCCTGAGCTCGCCACCCACGCGCGCGGCGATGATCGAGCGCTCGCCGGCGAAGAGGTCGGCGGCCGTAGTGCCCGTCGTCACCACGCGTTCTTCCCGCTCGGAATCGCGCTGGATGATCACACGGACGTCTGACACCGGTCTCTCCTGACTGAAGGGGGTGCGGCGCCATACCAGGAGCGCGCGCATGAGGGGGATCGTACCGACCCCGACCCGCCGACCGCGAAACGGTTACCGTCAGTCCTCCCCCGCGCACGCCTCCTCGAAGAAGTCCAGGTTCTCCTGGAGCGACTTCATCAGCCGGTCCCGCTCCGCCTCGTCGACCTGGACCGGTACGACCCCGCCCGCGCCGGTGAGCCTGCGGAAGCCGCCCCGGCTCTCCAGCCGCCCGTGCACCCGCACCGGCAGCCCGACCAGGTGGGCCTGCCCCGCGATGCGGTAGTCCTCCTCGTCCAGCGTCAGCCGGACGTGCGGGACCTCGGCCCCGGCGATCACCCGCAGCCGTACGGCTCCCTCGCCGCGCGGTCCCGACCTGCGCATCCGCTCCACCGTGCCGGTGATCCGCACCGGTACGGACGGCTCCTCGCGCAGATAGCGTGCCCCGGCCGCGCGCAGCACCGGCAGGTCGCCGGGCGAGAACTCGACGGGCTCGACGCCGGCCGCGCAGTCCTCGGGCACGCCGGCGGCGGGCGCCCACTCGACGGCGATGCGGGCACCCTCGGCGCCGCGCACCAGGGCGATCAGCGCCTCGGTGAGCTCACGGCTGACGCCCGCCTCGACGGCTCCGTCGAAGGCGTCCATGCCGCCGGTGGCCCGCTGGTAGTCGATGGCCTCACGGACGGCGTACAGGGCCTGGTGGAGGCGGACGGCGAGCGGACGGGCGGTGCCGACGGGCACGAAGGCGGTCAGGTCGCGGCCGCCGGCCGCGGAGCCGACGAGGACGGTCTCCAGCAGCCCGGCGGCCGGGCGGCGGTGCCGGGCGCCGTAGTAGCCGGCCCGCGCGCGGGTGGCGAGTGCGCCGGCGAGCAGCATCAGCCGGGCGGCGCCGCGCAACTGTTCCTCGACGGTCCAGGACGCCGCTCCGGCGGGCCCGCTGGGTACGTCCCGCCACCAGCGGATCTCGTCGCTGGGCACGGTGAGCCCGACCAGCACCTCGCGCGCGGACGGGGTCCCGCTGCGGGACAGCGCGAGCAGCGCCTCGCCCAGCAGGTCGTCGCTGTCGGGGAAGGCGCGGTTCTCGGGCACCAGCAGGCTCGTCCCGCCGCCGCCCGGGCCGGGCGGGGTCCAGCGGCCGTAGCGTCCGGCGGCGCCGCCGCGGCGCTGCCAGCCGTGCCGGCGCAGCAGGGCGCCGAGGACGGCGGGGTCGACCTCGTCGGGTGCGGGCGGCCGGTCCCAGGGGGCCTCGGGGTGCGCCCTCACCGGGCGCAGCGCCTCGTCGAGCGGGCGGTGCGTCATGGTCTGCCTCCCGTCCCGACCCGCGTCATGATCTCGCACAGCGCCCGGTCGTCGAAGATGCGTGAGGTCGGTATACGCACGGTGGTCCGGTGCCGGCCGGTGATGGGCTGTCCGGCCAGGTTGACCCAGTAGCAGCAGTGCCGCAGGTCGAGACGGTCGTGGCTGGCGCGCAGCCAGTCGTCCTGGGATCTGGGGACGAGCATCACGACCAGGATCTTGTGCACCGAGACCGGCGTGCGGGCGAGTTTCGCCAGGTGGTCGTTGTCGAGGGTGAAGGAGAAGAACCGGCCCGGTGGATTGGGCCGGATCTGGTAGGTGCACTTCAGCTGCACCTTGATGGTGACCTCGTCGTCGACCGTGTGTCCGGGCGAGCCGTGACTGACGTGCCAGTCGATGCCGTTGTCCGGAAACGGCTGTGACAACGAGCATCCCGCGGCCGCGGCGACCGCGTGCAGATACCCCACCTGCAATGTCTCCATGCAGGCGGTGGTGGCGAGAGTGCCGCGATGGGGTGCCGTCCGTTCGGGCAGCAGCCCGCCCCGCTCGGGCTGCGCTATCACCATGGCCAACAGCCTTCCACGCCAGGAGTTTTCCCACGATGGGCCGCTGAACTGCAAAGACCCGTACTCCTGTTGTGTCCTTCCGGCGTACGGCGCAAACAGCCCGGGTATCACCAAACAGGCAGAAGACGGTGCGTCACCTGCCGTGGGTGAACGAGGAGTTGTATTCCCATGACGTACTGGTACGAGGGACCCCTGGCCGGGTTCGACACCGAGACCACGGGCGTGGACGTCGAGACCGACCGCATAGTGTCGGCCGCCCTCGTCGTCCAGGACGCCCCGGGTGCCCGGCCGCGCGTACGGCGCTGGCTGGTGAACCCGGGCGTGCGGGTGCCCGCCGACGCGACGGCGGTGCACGGACTGACGGAGGATCACCTCCAGCGCAACGGCCGCTGGCCCGCGCCGGTGATGTACGAGATAGCGGAGGACCTGGCCGAACAGGCGGCGGCGGGCCGCCCCCTGGTGGTCATGAACGCGCCGTTCGACCTGACCCTCCTGGACCGCGAACTGCGCCGGCACCGGGCCTCGTCGCTCGACCGCTGGTTCGACGCGGCACCGCTGCGGGTGCTCGACCCACGGGTGCTGGACAAACACCTGGACCGTTACCGCAAGGGCCGCCGCACCCTCACCGACCTGTGCGCGCACTACGGCGTCGCGCTCGACGGGGCGCACGACGCGGCCGAGGACGCGCTGGCCTCGCTGGAGGTCGTCCGGGCGCTGGGCCGTCGCTTCGCGACCCGGCTGGAACGCCTCTCCCCCGCCGACCTGCACACCCTGCAGGCGGTATGGCACGCGGCCCAGGCGCGCGGCCTCCAGGCGTGGTTCGCGCGCAGCGGCACCGAGGAGCAGGTGGACCAGTCGTGGCCGCTGCGCCCGGATCTGGAGGCGGCGGCTTGACCGAACCGTCCCCAGCTCGCGCGACGGCATACAAAAGGCCGGTCCGTCTGCACGGACCGGCCCTTTCCCGGTGGGCGATACTGGGTTCGAACCAGTGACCTCTTCGGTGTGAACGAAGCGCTCTCCCACTGAGCTAATCGCCCGGGAACGCACTGAACAATACAGGGCCCCGCGGGCTTCGTTCAAACCGCTTGCAGGTATCCGGCGAGGCCGCGCCGTCCGGCGCGCATCATCAGCCGGTGGTTGGCCCGGAAGACCGGCCGCCCCGGCACGGCGAACCGTCTGAGCAGCGGCTTGTTCACGTCGACCACCTGTTCGTAGCACGCGAGGGTGCCCTCGCCGTCCGCGGTGAGCGTCCAGCGCGCCCAGCCGTCGATGTCACCGGACATCGCGATCTCCAGCACCCCGGCCGCCGGGTCGCGCCGCACCTCGCGCGCCGTGAAGGTCATGTCGTACGGCAGCAGGGAGCGGATCCGGATGACGCCGGTGCTGTCGTCGAGCCGGGTCACCTCGCGGACCTGGGGCCACCACCGGGGATAGTGCTCGGCCCGCTCCAGCGCCTCGTACACGGTCGCGGGCGCCGCGGGCAGGGACCACCGGCTGAGGAAGCGGTATCGGGTCCAGTCCATGGGCAGAGTCTGCCCGCACCCGGCGGCTTCTCCCGGGATCTGAGTACGTCCTGAGTATCCACGCTCATGCCGTACGGCGTGACGCGGACCACACTCCGGGACATGACGCATGTTCCGCCCCCGGCCGAGGAGTTGCGGATCCTCGATGCCGAGCTGTGGCAACTGGACGCCCGCCGGGCCCAGTTGCTGGCCCGCCGCGCCTGGCTGCTCACCGCCCTGCAACCACCCCGGCAGCAACCGGTACAACCGGTGGCCCCGCCCCGGCCGGAGGCCACCGCACCCCGCGTGCAGAACGTGCTCCTGCTGCTCGGCGGTGTGCTGCTCACCCTCGCGGCGATGGTGTTCACGCTGGTCAGTTGGGGGCAGCTGGGCATCGCCGGGCGGAGTCTGGTGCTCGGCGCGGTCACCCTGACCGTGCTCGCGGCGCCGGTGCCGCTGCTGCGGCGCGGTCTGCGCTCGACGGCCGAGTCGGTGGTGGGGCTGGGGCTGGCGCTCACGGTGCTCGACGCGTACGCGCTGTACGAGGTCGGCTTCGCGGGGTCGGACGGCACGGTGTACGCGGCGGTCGCGTCGGCGGTACTGGCCGGGCTCTGGACGGCGTACGGCCTCGGACTGGACAGGCTGCGTCTGCCGCTGCCAGCGGCCCTGCGCCTGCCGCTGCCCGCCGCTCTGACCGCGGCCCAGCTCCCGCTGCCGCTGGCCGCGATCGCCGCCGACGCGCTGCCGTACGGCGTCACGGCCGCGCTCCTCGTGACGGCCGGCTGGGACACGGTCGTGGCGCTCCGGGCGACCGCCCGGGCCGTCCGGTACGTCGCCGCCGTCGGCGCTTACGGCCTGGGCGCCTGGGGCGTGTCGGCGGCCGGCCTGCTGTCCTGGACGGCCACCGGTCCGAGCGCCGCCGCCCGTGCGGCGGCGCTCCTCACCCTCGCCGCGGGGATCGCGCTGGGGGCCGCGTGGCGGGCGCGGCAGCCGCTGGTCGCCGCCGTCACCGCGCCGGCCGGCGGTCTGCTGCTGGTCGCGGCGGCCGGCGGCCCGTTGCGGGCGGCGCTGCCCGGCGGCTGGACGGTGCCCGCGTATCTGGTGTGTGGTGTGGCGCTGTTGGCGGCGCTGCGCGGCCCGCTCCCCGAGCCCGTACGCCGTGGTCTGGTCCGGGCCTCCGGTGTCGTGCAGCTGGCGGCGCTCACCGCCACGCTCCCGCTCGTCGCCGCCACGTTGCTCGGTCCGGTCGGCCGGGTGGGGCGGCCGTGGTCGGGTGGCCCGGCCGACGCCCGTGCCGCGGTGGCGGCGGACGTCCCGTGGCCCGCGCACGCGGCACAGCCGCTGATCGCCCCGCTGGTCGTCGCCGCCGTGCTGGTCCTGCTGGTGCGCGCCGAGGTCTGGCGGCAGCGCGCCCTGTCCGGGGCGCTGGTGCTCGTGTGGGCCACGGCTCTGGCCCTGCCCGCGGTGTTCGCACTCCCCTACGCCGCCGGGCTGTGGGCGCAGGGCGCCGTGACGGCGGCCCTCCTCGCGGCGGCGGCGTCCGGCCGCCTCTCCCCGCTCCTCCGGCTCACGGCGACCGTGTCGGCCCTGGTGGGTTCGCTCGGTCTCGCGTTCCTCGCCCTCGCCGCCGAGGCCGCGACCCTGACCGTGCTGTCCGCCCTGACCCTGCTGTTCGCGGCGGTCTCGTGGCGCCGGGAGACGGCCCCGGTGACCGCTGCGACGGCACTGTCCTACGCCGCCGCGCTGGCCTGTGCGACGGGCGCCGCCGCGCACTGGCGGCCGGAGCACATCGCGCTGCTGGTCCTGGTGGTCGTGGTGGCGGCGGCCCTGCTCGCGCCGCGAGTCGCCGACCCCCTGACGCTGGAGGTGCCGGGTGCCGTCGCGGCCCTCGTGGCCATCGGGCTCGCGGCCGCGGACCTGCCGACGCTGGCGCTGGTCCTGTCGTTGTGCGCGGTGATAGCCGCGGGCACGGCGCTACGACAGGACCGGCGCCACGTCGGCTACGCGGCCGTCGTCCTGTTCGTGCTGGCCGCGTGGGTACGGCTGGCGGCCTGGCGGATCGGCGTCCCGGAGGCGTACACCCTGCCGGTCACGGTCCCGGCGCTGCTCGTCGGAGCCCTGCGCCGGCGCCGCGACCCGCACACCTCGTCCTGGACGGCGTACGGTCCCGCACTCGCGACCACGCTGCTGCCGAGTCTCGCCGCGGCCTGGGCCGACGTCGAGTTCACCCGCCCCGCGCTGCTGGGCGCGGCGGCGCTGGTGCTGACCCTGCTGGGCGCCCGGCACCGCCTCCGGGCACCCCTGGTGCTGGGCGGTTCGGTGCTGGTCCTGGACACGCTGCACGAACTCGCCCCCTATCTCGTCGAGATGGCCGACCTGCTGCCGCGCTGGCTGCCGCCCGCCCTCGCCGGACTGCTGCTGCTCGCACTCGGGGCGACGTACGAGCAGCGGCTGCGGGACGTCCGGAAGGTGCGGGAGGTCCTGGGGAAGATGAACTAGTCCGTGGCAGGCAACGTTCGCCCGTGAAGGAGCGGCGTCCGGTGCGTGCTCCCGGCGGGCCGGCCGGACGTCCTCGTACTGGACGTACGTGGGCTTTCGGCCGGTGCGGCGAGAGGGCGTGCCGGGCATCGCGACGGGGCGAACATCGCCTGCTGCGGCACTAGTTCCGGGCTAGGGCATCCTGTCGCCGAGCAGCGCCGGGTTCTCGATGGCGGCGAGGCCGTAGAGCGCGGTGTCGTTGCTGGACACCCAGGCGGCCTCGCTGCCCGCGACCAGGGTGGCCGGGCCGTCGAGCCGTTCCGTCCGCCACGGCGAGGACTCCGTATAGCCGTCGGAGCCGTAGAACTTCGTCCACGCCCGCTGGGCGAGCGCCGCGTCACCGGTCCGGACGGCGGCGTACGCGTCCAGGCGCGAGTGGCCCTGGAACAGCAGCAGGCTGCCGAAGTCGGTGCCGTAGCGCGCCGCCTGTTGCGCCTTGGTGGCGTCGAGGTAGCGGCAGTAGTCCAGGTAGGCCTCCTTGAAGCGGGGCATGTCGAACCCTCAGCGGTGCCGGTGGCGCTCCTCGACGGCGACGGCCGCGGCCGCGACGGCCCCCAGGACGGGGATCGCCAGCGGCGCGACGAACCAGCCGGACAGCACGGCCACGGCCACTCCGGCGACGAGCAGGAACGATCCGGCGGGGTCGAGGACGGTCCGGCGGCCGGCCTGCGCGAGCAGTGCCCGCCAGGTCGCGCCCGGCGTCCAGAGCGCCGCCGCGCGCAGCCCGGCGACGGCGAGGCCGATCAGCGCGAACAGTCCGACGGCGCCGACGAGCGGTCCGCCGGGAATCCCGGCCCGCGCGGCCTGGACGTCCACCCACACCGCGGCCAGGGCCGCCCACCCGGCGAGCCCGGCGAGCCACCCGCCGCGCACGGCGGTGCCGAAGTCGGCGACGAAGGCGCGCCAGCCGCCGCCCTGATGGCTCGTACGACGGCGCAGGTGCCGGGCTCCGGCCGCGAAGGCGGCCGGATACGTGACCACGCCCAGCGACGCCACCGCGATCCACACCCCCGTCAGCAGGCACTCGGCGAAGACCCCGAACCGCTCCGCGAAGGCGGACTCCCTCTGTGCTTTCCCCCGTGCTCCGGCCATGGTGTGCCCACCTCAGCCCTTCAGTCCGGAGGTCGCCATGCCGTCGATCAGATAGCGCTGGAAGGCGAGGAAGAACGCCAGCACCGGCAGCAGCGCGACCAGCGACATCGCGATCAGTCCGCCGTAGTTGGCGGCCACGCCGTCCGAGTCGCGGAACATCACCATGCCGAGCGAGACGGTGTACTTACCGGGCTCGTTGAGGTAGATCAGCGGGCCCATGAAATCGTTCCACGCGTTGATGAACGTGAAGATCGCGCTGGTGATGAGTGCCGGCCGGCACAGCGGCAGCATGATCGACCAGTAGATCCGCAGATGGCCGCAGCCGTCGATCCGGGCCGCCTCGTCCAGTTCCTTCGGCAGGTTCCGCATGAACTGCACCATGAGGAAGACGAAGAACGCCTCCGTGGCCAGGTACTTGCCGAGGAGCAGCGGCACATAGGTGTTGATGAGCTCCAGCTTCTGGAACATCACGTACTGCGGGATGAGCAGTACGTGGTACGGCAGCAGGAGGGTGCCGATCATCAGCGCGAACAGCAGGTTCCGGCCGGCGAACCCGATCCGCGCGAAGGCGTACGCCGTCAGGGAGCAGGAGACGAGGATGCCGACGACGGCGCCGAGCGCGTAGAAGAGGGAGTTCTCGAAGAACGTCGCGATCGAGATGTCGGCGATCCCGTCGGCCAGGCCCTTGAAGTTGCCGAGGACCGGGCTGGTCGGGAACAGGTCGAGGCTGTTGACGATGTCCTTGCTGGGCTTGAACGAGGCGCCGATCACCCACAGGACGGGATAGAGGACGACGGCGAGGACCAGCAGCGCGCCGAGGTGCCAGACCAGCGAGCCGGTGCGCCTGCGGCCGGGGCCGTGCGGCTCGGGGGTGGGCGTGGCGGCCGAGATGGGCGTGGGGGTGGTGGGATGGGTGGTGCTCATCGCGCGGCCTCCTCGTAGTGCACCCACTTCTTCTGCGACCAGAAGAGGACCGCCGTCACCAGCGCCACGGCGAGCAGCAGCATCCAGGCCATGGCGGACGCGAAGCCCATCTGCGCGTTCTTGAAGCCCTGCTGGTAGAGGTAGCAGGTGTAGACGAGCGTGGCGTCGGCCGGTCCGCAGTAACCGTTGGAGACGACGTACGCCGAGCCGAAGATCTGGAACGAGTGGATGGTCTCCAGCAGCACGTTGAAGAAGAGGACCGGGGAGATCATCGGCAGGGTGATGTTCCAGAACCGCCGGAAGGGTCCGGCGCCGTCCATCGCGGCTGCCTCGTACAGCTCCTTCGGCACTTGCTTCAGCCCCGCGAGGAAGATCACCATCGGGGCGCCGAACTGCCACACGGTGAGCGCGACCAGGCTGTAGAGGATCCAGTCGGGGTTGCCGACCCAGCCGCCCACGTCGAAGCCGAGGAACGACTGGGCGCGGTCCACGACGGCGTCGTCCGAGAAGAGCGCGCGCCACACGAAGCCGACGGAGACGCTCGCGCCGATCAGCGAGGGGGCGTAGAACGCGGCCCGGTAGAAGGCCTGCCCGCGTCGGCTCTGCGCGAGCAGCAGGGCGACCCCGAGCGCGAGCAGCAGCTTCAGCGGTGTGCCGATGACGACGTACTTGGCCGTCACCTCGACCGACCGCTGCCACCGGGGGTCGTCGAACATCCTGGTGAAGTTGCCGAAGCCGATCCACTGCGGCGCGTCGAAGAGGTTGTAGTCGGTGAACGCGAAGTAGAGCGAGGCGATCATGGGTCCCGCGGTCAGCAGCAGGAAGCCCGCGATCCAGGGGGACATGAAGAGATAGCCGGCGAGGTTCTCCCGGCGGCCCCGTCGCCGGACGGCAGCGGGGGCGGGGGCGGAACGGACCTTCCGGGTGTCGAGCGGAGGGTCCTTGACGAGCGTCACGGGTGTTCCCCTCAGGCTTGGAAGGCGGCCTCGGACTCGGAGAAGAACTGCTTCACCGCGTCGGAGACCTTGGTCTTGCCCTGGGCCATGTCGCCTCCGATGCGCAGGAAGGCGGCCTCGACGGTGTCGGCGCCCGACGGGTGCGGGGTGATCGTCCCGAGGACCCCCGACTTGGCGGTGTCGTCCTCGTACTGCGCGATCTCCTTGCCCACGGCGTCGGTCGGCTTGTAGGCGTCGTACTGCTCGGTGCTGGCCAGGATGCCGCGGTCGTAGCCCATGATCTTGCCGACCTCGGGGTCGTGGACCATGAAGTCGATGAACTGCGCGACCTCTTTCGGGTGCTTGGTGCGGGCGGAACCGCTCAGCATCAGGGAGGCGAGGTACTGGCCGGTGTCCTTGCCGTCCGTGGTGGGGATGGGGGCGAGACCGTAGGTGCCGGCGCCCTCCGCCGAGTAGCGGACCGTGAAGTTGTCCCAGGTGAACTCGGAGGCGCCGTGCGCGGCGGTCACCGACGACTTGGGCTTGTCCTGTTCGACGGTCTTCGGGGAGGTGATGATCCCGGCCTTGACGCGGTTGTACGCGTCGGTCCACCACTCCGTCAGGTCGGCCTGGTCGAAACCGAGTCCGTCCTTGTCGAAGAACGCCTTGCCGTTCTGGCGGAGGTAGAGGTCGTACAGGTACATGATGCTGAAGTAGCCGGTGTCCCCGGCGACCCCGGTCCTGTCGTGGATCGTCTTCAGGGCCTTGAAGTAGTCGTCCCAGGTCCAGCCCGGCTTCGGGTCGACGCCCGCCTCCTCGAAGACCTTCTTGTCGACGACCAGCGCCATCGTGTTGGAACCGACGGGGATACCGAGCTGCTTGCCGTCGACCTCGCCGACCGCGGTGACACCCTCGCGGAAGTGGTCCAGGCTCAGATTTCCCGCGTCGATCTGCGACTTGAGGTCCAGCAGGATGCCGCGCTTGTCGTACTTCCGAAGAAATCCAACGGCGTTCTGGAATACGTCCGGTGGATTTCCGCCGGCGGCCTGCGTCTGGAACTTCTCCCAGAAAGAGACGTAGTCCTGGAAGTCCGTCTTCACCTTGATCTTCGGGTACTTCTTCTCGAAGAGCGCGATGGATTGGTTGATCCTCTTGGCCCGTTCGTCGGCACCCCACCACGAGTAACGGATCGTCACCGTCCCGTCGGCCGACGTGCCGCTGTCGCCCCCGCAGCCCGTCGTGGCGGCCAGCCCCAGCGTGACCGCCGAAGCCCCGGCCACCTTCAGGATCGTGCGCCTCTCAACATCCCTGGTTCCCACAGTCGGGCCCTCCTCGCAGCGCCGTTCGGCTCATGAATCGTTTCAAGTAAGCGCTTTCCGCCACAAGTTACGGAGGGGTGGTGGGTGCGTCAATGACACGGACACGATTTTTTTCCGAGACGGCTGGACTGCCCGGGGGCGGCGCACAGGGGGTGCGGGGCCCGGTGGGTCGATGTCGCGGGTGGCGGTGGTGAGGGCGGCGGGGGCCGTGAGGGGCGCGGTGGGCCGGCGAGGGCGCGAGGGGCGCGTCTACGGGATCGATGCGGGCCGGGGGTGAGCGACAGGCGAGGCGAGGGCCGGCGGGAGATGGAGTGAGGGCGCTCGGAAGGCGAGGTTCCAGGCCGGCGGGACGGGGGGAGCGGCTGAAAGTCGACGGTCTGCCGGGGGCGCGACGGATGCGGGGCGGGGGCTTGCGAGGGTCCCGGGGGGCGGTGGCGGGTCCGGGCGTGGGCTCAGCGGTGCGGTGCTGTGGGTCCGGGACGGCGCGGGGGCCGGCGCTGGGCGGGGTCCGGACAGGCGGACGGGAGGACCCCGGGGTGGGCACGGGCGGGGTCCGGACGGACGGGAGGACCCCGGGGTGGGCACGGGCGGGGTCCGGACGGACGGACGGGAGGACCCCCGGGGTGGGCGCGGGCGGGTCCGGGCGGGCGGACGGGAGGACCCCGGGGTCGGCACGGGCGGGGTCCGGACGGGCGGACGGGAGCTCTCCGGGGTCGGCACGGGCGGACGGGCGGACGGGAGGTCCCCGGGGTCGGCGCGGGCGGGGTCCGGACGGGCGGACGGGAGGTCCCCGGGGTGGGCACGGGCGGGGTCCGGACGGGCGGACGGCCCCCCGAGGGTGGGCGGGGGAGAGACCCGGGGCGGGTGGGCGTGAGGAACCGAGGGGCGGGCGCGGGAGGGGTCCGGAGCGGGTGAACGCGAGGACCGGAGGGCGGGCGCCGGAGAGGTCCCGGGCGGGTGAACGCGACGACCCGGGGGGCCGGCGCAGGCGAGGTCCAGGGCGGTGCCGTGGAGGCCCGAGGTGGGCCGATGCGCGGTCCCCGGAGCGGGTACAGGCACGGTCCGGAGCAGAGGCTCACGCGGTCCGGAGCAGAGGCTCACGCGGTCCGGAGCGGGTGCGTGTGAGGTCCGGGGGCGGGCAGCGGGACGCCGGAGCATGTCGGCGGGCGGCTCGGCGCCGGGGCGGTGTCGGCTCCGGGGCGCGGGGTGGCGTGCGGGGCTCGGGCTCACGCCCACGGGGGTGTCACACGCCCAACGAACAGCGGCCCACCTGCACATTCGCAGATGGGCCGCTGATTCCGGGTGGGCGATACTGGGTTCGAACCAGTGACCTCTTCGGTGTGAACGAAGCGCTCTCCCACTGAGCTAATCGCCCGGGCGCAGGAAGAACATTACCCCATGTCAGGGGGTGCCTGTGACCGCCCAGGGCGACGCCGGCCGGTGCCCACGCCCACGTCCCGGATGACTGGTCACTGGTCCTGGTCCTTGATCTTCCAGGGCATCACGACGCCGAACTTCCAGACGTAGATCCCGACGAGGACCGCCACGATCACGAACCCGATGGCCGTCAGGGTGATGTTGCGGCGCCGCACCTTGGGGTCGAGCGCCTTCTGGGCCGCCTCGGTGACCTTGCGCTTGGTCCAGCGCAGCACCAGCTGGGCCCAGACGAACTCGGTCGCCCAGATCGCCATGCCGCCGAAGATCACGACCCAGCCCGGTCCGGGCAGCGGCAGCATGACGATGCCCGCGGCCACGACCGCCAGCCCGATGACGAAGACCCCCACCTGCCAGCTCAGATGCAGCATGCGGCGTGTCTTGACGAACTCGGGCGCCTTGGAGCCGAGGCCCTGCGCCTCGTCGGGGCTCCGCCCCGTCTCGGCCGCGTCGGCCCCGCTCGGCTGCCCGCCCGACTTCGTCGCGTCCGACGCCACGGCGATCTCGGCCGGCTCGTCACTCCCCGTGTTCATGCAACCCAACACTACCCGAGAGAAACGAGTCACCGGAATGGTCGTAGTTCGCGAATCGGTTCTCGGCCGGAAGAGTTACGTAAAGGCACGCAAAACACTCAGAGGGGTTTACAACGGCACCGTAGGTGGCATGTCGATTTCGCCGACGTGCGAATCCCCGAGCGCACACTGAGCGAAAGGCCCTGGCGCTTATGAACACCACGGTCAGCTGCGAGCTGCACCTGCGCCTCGTTGTGTCGAGCGAGTCATCCCTGCCTGTCCCCGCAGGCCTGCGGTACGACACGGCCGACCCCTACGCCGTGCACGCCACCTTCCACACCGGAGCCGAGGAAACCGTCGAGTGGGTGTTCGCCCGCGACCTCCTGGCCGAGGGACTTCACCGTCCCACCGGCACCGGCGACGTCCGTGTCTGGCCGTCGCGCAGTCACGGTCAGGGCGTCGTCTGCATCGCCCTGAGCTCTCCGGAGGGCGAGGCCCTGCTCGAGGCCCCGGCGCGGGCCCTGGAGTCGTTCCTGAAGCGGACTGATGCCGCGGTGCCGCCCGGCACCGAGCATCGACACTTCGATCTGGATCAGGAGCTCTCCCACATCCTGGCGGAAAGCTAGGCCGAGGCCGCCACAGAGCCGCCCGGCGCCGTCCACTCGGGGAGACGGCTCGGGCAACGACAACTGCATACGGTATGCATCGACGCCGTCACCGTGGGGCATCACCCCCACGGTGACGGCGTCGGCGTGCGCCGTGGCCGTCACGGAGAGTTTCCGCCGTCGCGTACACGGGCTCCCCCGGCCGATCCGGGAGCACCGGTCCGGCCGGGGCGCTCCCCCGGCGGGCACGTGCCGGGCGCAGGGCCGTCGCGGTGGCTGTCGGAGCCACTACCATCGGCCAGCATCGGCGGGCGCCCGCCCACCTTCAGGCCAGGGAGCGAAACGTGCTGATCACCCACGACACCCGGTGTGCCCTCGACGCCGTGGTGGATCTGGTCAACACCGCACCGGAGGACGAGACGACCCCGGACGGGCTGGCGGACGTCCCGGCTCTCACGGAGTTCGTACGAAGGCACGACATGAGCGATGTCGGAGTGCTGTCGGAGTTCGACCTGTCGGCGGTGCGCCGGATCCGCGGGCGGTTCGCCGCGATCTTCGCGGCTCCGGACGCCCGGACGGCGGCCGGAATGATCAACGACCTGGTCGCCGCCGCGGGCACCACGCCCCGGCTGACGGACCACGACGGCTACGACTGGCACGTGCACTACTTCGCCCCGGGCGCGTCCGTCGCCGACCACCTCGCGGCCGACTGCGGGATGGCACTGGCGTTCTTCGTGGTGGCCGGGGAGGAGGAGCGGCTGCGCCGCTGTGAGGCACCGGACTGCCGGCGCGCCTTCGTCGACCTCTCCCGCAACCGTTCCCGGCGCTACTGCGACAGCCGCACCTGCGGCAACCGACTGCACGTGGCCGCGTACCGGGCGCGACGCAAGGAAGCGGCGGGCTGAGGTCCCGCGGCGGGCTGCGGGCCGAGGTCCCACTGGGGTTCTGTTCGAGGGATGCGACGCGATCCCCGGCGGGTGGCGCCGGGGAACGCGGGTACGGCTCACAGCATCAGCAGGTCGTGCAACGAAGCCATGAGCAGCAGACACCCGATCACCGCAAGGAAGATCATCAGCGGTGGCTGGGAAAGGGCGAAGAGACATCCGCGCGGCTCGTCCTGCGGCGGCGCGGCATCGCTCTGTGTCGTGTCCAGCATCTCGCCGCGATGATGACGCAGCGGACCCCGCCGACGCGATCAACACGCCCGTAGTGAGCGGGAGTTCGCCGGATTCCGTGACGTCCGGGTCAGGTCATGATCACACCGTGCACAGGGTGTGATCGTTTTCGGACCCGCGCGGACCTTCTGTGTCGTTTCAGTCCGCCCGTGCCCTGGTCCGCGCCGCGCTCCCCCAGGTCATATGCCGTGCTTCTTGAGGATGGCCTCGATGTCGCTGAAGTCGTCCGCGGAGTCCTTGCGGGGTGGCGTCGCGGGCCGGGCGGCCGGGCGCGTGGCCGGTCCCAGCGAAGGTGCCGAGGCGGACGGCTCCACGGCCTCGCGCCGGGCCGCCGAGCGGGCCTCCTTGCGCTGCTTCCGGCTGCCGCCGCCGCGACGCTCCACCGCCCGTGTGGTCGCGAACAGCGCCCAGGCCCCGCCGAGCACGCCGAAGCCCACCCAGGCGCTGGGACTGAAGGCGGTGTCGGCGGCCCAGCCGACGACGCCCGTCAGCACCAGGCCGATGGGGACGAGCGAGTAGGCGGCGATACGGGCCGCCGCGAGGAACCGCTTGCGGTAGGCCGTGACCACCGCGATGCCCAGGCCCGCCGCGGAGACGGCGGAACAGACGGTCTCGGCAATCATCCGGTCCTCCAGGCAGGGGTCGGGCAGGGGGCACTTCGTCCCCTCCATCCTGCACCGCCTTGCCCCTGTCGGGCCATGTTCCGGTCCGACATCAGGGACATCTCCGGGTCGACTCCTCCGAAGGTCCCGGTCGCGGTCACGGACGAATCCGTCGGCCTTCGCGGCCGGTCGAACCGCGCGTCCCGACGGCTGACGCGGCGCGTGTGGCTCCGGAGGTCGCCGAGACCCCGGTAGCCCTGGTAGCCCCGATGGCCTCCGCGGTCATGGCGGTCCCGGTCGCGGCCTCCGGTCCTGATGGACCCGGCAGCCGGCCGGCCCGCCGCCCCCGCCGGACCCGCCGCCCCCGTCGTCCCGTTTGGGGTGGTCGGCGGAAGGCTGGGAGACTGGGGGTATGAGTGACTCCTCCCCCGAACGTCCCGCTGCCACCGCCGTACTCGACGTGTGGTGCGAACTCCAGTGCTCGGACTGCCGTAGCGCCCTCGTCGATCTCCGCGCCCTGCGGGAGCGCTACGGCGACCGGCTGGAACTGCGGCTGCGGCACTTCCCGCTGGAGAAGCACAAGCACGCCTTCGCCGCGGCACAGGCCGCCGAGGAGGCCGTGGAGCAGGGACAGGGATGGGCGTACGTGGAGGCGGTGCTCGGCCGGGTCGAGGAGCTCGACCGCGAGGGTGAGCCCTTCCTGGTCGAGGTGGCCGGTGAACTCGGGCTGGACGCGGAGGAGTTCGACACCGCGCTGGTCGACGGGCGCCACATCCTGATCGTCGACGCCGACCAGGCCGAGGGCAAGGCCATCGGCGTGACCGGCACCCCCACCTACGTCATCGGTGGCGAACGCCTCGACGGCGGCAAGGACCAGACGGGACTGCGCGAGCGCATCGAGGAGATCGCGGACCGGTTGCTGGCCGAGTAGCCGCGATCAGAGCCGGAGCCGGACGGAGCGTCCTACAGCAGAGGCTTGTACAGGACGTGGTCCCGCGTCCCGTAGCCGAGCGACTCGTACAGCCGCTCGGCCGGGGTGTTCCCCGCGAACACGTTGAGCCCGAGGACGCGCCGGCCGGCGGCGATCGCCCGGATCTCCGCCACCAGCATGAGCGTACGGCCGTGTCCGCGTCCGCGGTGGGCGGCTTCGGTCTCGACGTCGTAGACGAAGGCGTCGTCCTCGCGCAGTGCCAGCCACAGGATGCCCACCCGTGTCCCCTCGTGCTCCAGGACGTCGAGGGTCGTGTCAGGGGTGGCGAGTCCTCGCGGCAGCAGCTGCTCCTGGTCGCGGCGCGCCTTGGCGTGGGCCTCGGCCTCGGGTACGCCCCGCTCGATCCAGTCGCGCGCGTACTCCTGCGACTGACGCGCGTACCAGGCCTCGAACTCGGTCTCCGTCATGGGCCTCGCCCGGCTGCCGGCGGGCAGAGCGGGCGGGGTGTCGCCGAGCGGCTTGGCCATGATGCGGTTGCGCGGGACGTAGCCCAGGGTCTCGGCGAGCCGCAGCGCCGCCGGGGCGTCGGCCGGGACGCTCGCCTGGATCTGTCGGCAGCCCCAGCCGCGCGCCACCTCCTCCGCGGCGAGCGCGGCCACCGTGCCCCGGCCGCGCCGTCGGTCCGGCTCCTCGATGCGCAGGTCCAGGATACGGGCCACCGAGTCACCGAGACTCGGGGAGGTGTCGAGGCGAATCCCGCCCACGGGGCGGCTGTTCACGCATACCTGGTAGCGGCGTGAACGCCGTCCGTCGGCGGCGCGCTGGAGCGGCTCGGTCGGCCGCAGGGTCGTGGTCATCACCGGTGTTCTACCCGGTGCCGAGCCCCGGGGCAGCCGAATATCTCCGGTACCTCCCGCGCCCGTACCTCGCGCGCCCGCGTATCCCGCGTCAGCACCTCGCGCGTCAGCGTTTCCCGCGCCCGCGTTTCCCGCGCCCGCGTATCCCGCGTCACGGATCGAGGTCGTCCCCGGACCGCTCGTCGAAGATCCGCATGGCCTTGGCGGTCACCGGGCCGGGCGCGCCCGGGAGTTCGCGCTCGTCGACGCGGTGCACGGCCTGGACGTCGCGCAGTGTGGAGGTCAGGAAGATCTCATCGGCCCGCTCCAGGACGTCCAGCGGCAGGTCGGTCTCCTTGGCGCCCGTCCACTCGACCGTCAACGCGCGGGTGATGCCCGCGAGGCAGCCGGAGGCGACCGGCGGGGTGTGGATCTCGCCGTCCAGGACGACGAAGACGTTGGATCCGGTGCCCTCGCACAGCCGGCCGACCGTGTTGGCGAACAGGGCCTCGGACGCGCCGGACCGGTGGGCGCGGGCCAGCGCGACGACGTTCTCGGCGTACGAGGTGGTCTTCAGGCCGGTGAGCGCGCCGCGTTCGTTGCGGGTCCAGGGGACCGTGACGGCGGCGGTGGAGTCGGGGCGGCGGGTGGTCTCGCCGAGGGCGACGACCAGGGTCGGGCCGTGCTCACCGCGGTCGGATCCCAGCGGGCCCTGGCCGCCGGTGTACGTGATGCGCAGCCGGCCGAGCGGCATCGGGTTGGCCTCGATGACGGCGGCGCAGGCGCGGCGGACCTCGTCGAGGTCGGGGTCGGGCAGGCCCAGGCCGCGCGCGGAGCGGGTGAGCCGGTCGAGGTGACGGGTGAGCGCGAACGGCCTGCCGTCGACCGCCTTGACCGTCTCGAAGATGCCGTCGCCCACGGTGAGCCCGTGGTCGAAGACGGAGACGCGGGCGGACTCGGTGTCCTGCAGCCCACCGTCGAGCCAGATCTTCACTTCAGTGCCTCTCCATCTGCGCTTGCCTCGTACGCTCCCGACGCTACCGCGAGCAGCCGGGACGCCTTCAGTTCGGTCTCCCGCCACTCCCCCTCGGGATCGGACCCCCAGGTGATGCCGGCTCCGGTGCCGAACCGCAGGGCACCCTCGGCCCGGTCGATCCAGAAGGTGCGGATACCGACGGCCAGCTCGCCCTCGCCCCGGTCGGCGTCGACCCAGCCGACGCCGCCGCAGTACGGGCCGCGCGGTGCCGGCTCCAGGGCGGCGATGATCCGCAGGGCACTGGACTTGGGAGCGCCGGTCACCGAGCCGGGCGGGAAGGCCGCGGCGAGCAGTTCCGGCCAGCCCGCACCGGGGCGCAGCTCACCGCGGACCGTGGACACGAGGTGGACCAGGCCGGGGTGCTTCTCCAGGGCGCACAGGTCTGGGACGGTGACGCTGCCGGTGGCGCAGACGCGCCCGATGTCGTTGCGGACCAGGTCCACGATCATCACGTTCTCGGCGTAGTCCTTCTCCAGGAGGTCCGCCTCGGTGCGGCCGGTGCCTTTGATCGGCCCGGACTCGACCGCGCGGCCGGTGCGGCGCAGGAACAGTTCGGGCGAGGCGGTGGCGATCTCCACGCCGTGCCGGGGCAGCCGTATCGTTCCCGCGTACGGCGCCGGGTTGCCGCGGGCGAGCAGTGCCGTGAGGGCGGCCACGTCGGCGTCCGGCGCGACGGGCGCGGACAGGACGCGGCAGAGGTTCGCCTGGTAGACCTCGCCGGCCGCGATGTACTCGCGGATACGACGGACGGCGGCCGTGTACGCGGCACGGTCGAGGGAGGACGTCCAGTCGGCGACCGCCGGGCCGTGCCACTCGCCCGGTACCGGGGCGGGTACCGGCACCTCCCGTACCTCCGCGAAGCGAGCGCAGGTCAGACGGCCCTCGAAGTCGGCGCAGACGGCCCAGAACCCGGTGGATTCGAGCGCCGTGGGGTCGCTGGTGACATCGAGCAGGCCGGTGGCGACGCGGTCACCGAAGCGGGCGAGGGGAGGGAGGTCGAGCACGCTGTCGAGTCTAGGCGGGTGACCTGCGGGTGACCCGGCCGTGTCCCGGCGGGGGGCCTGAGCAGGTACCGCAGGTGGACTCAGGGCAGCACGCTGCGCAAACGCGTTTTTGTGCTGGCCCGGGAATCCGCTAGAGTTCAACACGTCGCCGGGACGCGGAAGCCGACCGAAACGACAGGCGGACGTAGCTCAGTTGGTAGAGCGCAACCTTGCCAAGGTTGAGGTCGCGAGTTCGAGCCTCGTCGTCCGCTCGAAGGAACAGGGGTTTTCCCGATCCCCTACACTCCTGGTGGAGTGGCCGAGAGGCGAGGCAACGGCCTGCAAAGCCGTCTACACGGGTTCAAATCCCGTCTCCACCTCCAAGGACGATTAGCTCAGCGGGAGAGCGCTTCCCTGACACGGAAGAGGTCACTGGTTCAATCCCAGTATCGTCCACTGGCCCGTGAGGGTCTCGATCCGCGAGGATCCCCGCGCGATTAGCTCAGCGGGAGAGCGCTTCCCTGACACGGAAGAGGTCACTGGTTCAATCCCAGTATCGCGCACGCAGTGCCCATGATCAGCTCCTCGGAGTCATCGTGGTCCCGAGGACGATTAGCTCAGCGGGAGAGCGCTTCCCTGACACGGAAGAGGTCACTGGTTCAATCCCAGTATCGTCCACACACCGATTCCCCCGGCCGTCTCGTACGGCCGGGGGAATCGTCGTCTCAGGACGAGAAGAGCATGTGGCCGAAGCTCTTGTGGCGGTGGTGGCCGCCGTAGTGCCCACCACCGTGGTGGCCGCCGCCGTGCGGGGCACCCCAGGCGGGCGCCTGCGGTGCGGCGGGGTAGGCCTGCGGGGCGCCCGGCGGCGGGGCGGGCTGCGACCACTGGGACTCCACGCGGGTCAGCGCCTCCAGCTCGCCGTAGTCGAGGAAGATCCCCCGGCAGCCGCTGCACTGCTCTATCTGGACACCGTTGCGGTTGTACGTGTGCATCGGCGCATGGCACTTCGGACACTGCATGGTCGGCTCAACTCCTCGCCGGTCGATCCTGCTTCGTGTTTCGCCAGGACAGACTCTGTCCGGCTGCGGTCGGTTGCACCCTACTTCGCGAAGTCGCCGCCCAACTCCGGGGGGATCGGACTCATTCGGGCACATGCGTCGACAAGGGACAGCTCCACCTCGTCCAGCGGACGGTCGGCGGCGATCGCCTTGCCGACGGCCCGGGCCGCGCTCTGCGCGGTGAGGGCCCGGGCCGGGACGTCCAGGGCGGGCCACGGATCGCCCTCGGCGGGGACGGCGGGACCGCCCGCCGCGCGGTAGGCGGTCAGGAAGCGGGTCCACTCGTCGGGCGCGAGCAGCCCGCAGGCGTACCAGGCCGCCGGGCGGGCCAGGTCCCAGGCGGGGACGCCCACGCCGAGGTCGTCGACGTCGATCAGCCTCCAGGGGCCGTCCGGGGCCGGGTGGCGTACGAGCTGGCCGAGGTGGAGGTCTCCGTGGCAGAGGGTCGCGCGGTCGGGCATGGGGGCCTCGGCGCGCGCCCAGGCCGGGAGGGTGGCCCAGGCCTGGAGAACCGGGGCGACGGCAGGGTGCGGGGCTCCCGGGGCACGCAGCAGGGCGATGGCGCGGGCCGCCTTGACGGGGCCGCGCATCGGGGGCGGCGGGGCGGGGGCGGGCAGTCGGGGCAGCGTGGTCGGAGCGGGCGCGACGGGGTGGATCGAGGCGGGTGCCGCAGAGGCAGGGGCGGGGGCGGCGGCCGAGGCACGTGCGATCGAGGCAGCGGCGGCCGGGTCGGGGGCCGTCGAGGGCGGCGCCACAGAAGCACGGGCGGCGGCGGCCGGGTCTGCGACCGTCGGGGCGGACGCGGCCGGAGCGGGGGTTCGGTGGAGGTGGGCGAGGAGGGTGGCGGCGGCCTCCCAGGGAGCGGCGTCGGGGTCGTCCGGGTCCACCGGGGTGCCGTACGGCCAGAGGGTCACGAGCCGGCCGTCGAGCGGCGTCGGGCTCGGGTCCAGCGGAGACAGCAGGACGTTCGGGAGACCGGCGGCGACGGCGAGGCGCAGGGCCAGTTCGGTCGGGTCGGTGTCCGGGGCGTGCGCCTTGGCGACGATGCCGGCGTGCCGGACGACGGTGGCGTCGGGGCGGTCGGCGAGGGTCGTGAGGGCGCCGCACGCGCAGCGGCTGCCGTTCACGTGGGCCGCCGTCCTGGCCTTCGCGGTCAGTGTGGGCAGCAGGTCGGCGGTCACGGGTCCCCCAGCGTCGTACGGTTCTGGCCGGGAGCGTACGCAATCTGATCCCGCGGGCCGAGAGGTGCCCCGGCACGCACGGGAAAAGCAATGCCGGCGCAGCTCCCCAGCTGCGCCGGCATTTTTGCCGTCCGCCGCACCCCCGTCCCCACGGGGTTTCATGGGTTGATGTCCCAACCCGGACCGCTCTTCCGGGCCTGGGGTCGCCGCTCAGCGCCCCAGCATCACTCCCACGGACGACGCCTGTGTCGCCACTGTCTCCCAGCCGTCGAAGACGAGGAGGAGCAGCGCCGCCAGGGGGAGGGCCATGAGCGTCGCCACCAAGGGGTGGCGACGGCCTGTCCGGCGCGGGCGCGTGGTGCGCCCCTCGGTGCGGATGAACGCCCGCGGTGCCGTGTAGGCCATGGTCCCTCTCCTGACCGTTCTCAGTTGTCGTTGACAGCGGCGGGTGTCTGACCTCGGGGGACGAGTGCTGCACCCGCCGCTTGACCTCAAATCTAGGCGCGGGGCGTCCGCCGGGCGTCATGCCCTCGTACCGATTGGCGGGCCTCCCCGAGGATGAGCGATGACCTGCGAAGTACTCCCCTGGGTGGAGACGAGGTCCTAGGTCTCGGGGTCTTCCCGGAGGGGGCGTCCGGTGTGCCCCGCCTTTTCCGAGCTGTCCTCACGGGGCACCGGCTGCTCGACGAGCGCCAGGACCCGGTTCGCCATGAAACGGGCCGTACGGACGACCGAGCCGTTTCGGGTGACTTCGCTCACTTCCACCACCCCTCGGCGTATCGCCGTCTCCACTCGGCGGCCCGCCCTGCTCGCCACCACCTCGTACGTCCGAGTCGTGTCACCGGCGTCCACGACTATCTCCACGCGGTCACCCTTCACGGGCTCAATCCCCCTTCTGTGACGAGTGGTTGGCGGTGGGCACAGCGCAAGGCCCCGCTGTGCGCACGCTCCCTGACCACTCTTCAATTCTCCCACCGGGCACTGACAATCCGTCGGGCCGAGAGGGCGCGGCCTCTGCGCGCAGGCGGCTGTGGAAACGTAAGCTGTGCCACGTCACACGGACCGGGCAGCGGGGATGAACATGGCGATGATGCGCCTGAGGCGCGAGGACCCGCGCGTCGTCGGCTCGTTCAGGCTTCACAGACGGCTGGGCGCGGGCGGGATGGGTGTCGTCTATCTGGGCTCCGACAAGAAGGGGCAGCGGGTCGCGCTCAAGGTGATCCGGCCCGATCTGGCGGAGGATCAGGAGTTCCGCTCGCGGTTCGCGCGCGAGGTCTCGGCGGCGCGGCGGATCCGCGGCGGATGCACGGCCCGGCTGGTGGCGGCGGACCTGGACGCGGAGCGTCCCTGGTTCGCCACGCAGTACGTGCCCGGCCCCTCCCTGCACGACAAGGTCGCCGACGACGGGCCGCTGAGCGCGGCCGAGGCCGCCGCTATCGGCGCCGCCCTGTCGGAGGGGCTGGTCGCCGTGCACGAGGCCGGGGTGGTGCACCGGGACCTGAAGCCGTCCAACATCCTGCTGTCCCCGAAGGGGCCGCGGATCATCGACTTCGGTATCGCCTGGGCGACCGGCGCCTCCACGCTCACGCATGTCGGCACCGCGGTCGGCTCCCCCGGCTTCCTCGCCCCGGAGCAGGTGCGCGGGGCCGCTGTCACCCCGGCGACGGACGTGTTCTCGCTGGGTGCCACGCTCGCGTACGCCTCCACGGCCGACTCGCCCTTCGGGCACGGCAGTTCCGAGGTGATGCTGTACCGCGTGGTGCACGAGGAGGCGCATCTGGACGGTGTGCCCGACGCGCTGGCTCCCCTCGTGCGCGCCTGTCTCGCGAAGGACCCCGAGGAGCGGCCCAGCACGCTCGAACTGTCGCTGCGTCTCAAGGAGATCGCGGCCCGCGAGGCCCAGGGCCTGGCCGACGGACGACCGCCCGGTCCGCGCACGGCCGACGCGGACCGGCCCACCGGACGGCTCGCCGGGCCCAGTTACCCCGAGCAGTTGCGGGCCACCCAACGGCGGCCGCAGGGGCAGCCGGGCGCGCAGGGGACTCCGCCGCCCCGGGGTGCCACGCCCTCGCGCGGTCCGGCGCCGACCGTCCGGGGCGGTGGAAACACCCCGTCGCGCGGTGGCAGTTCCTCTCGTGGCGGCAGCACGCCGTCCCGTTCCGGGGCACGGCCCACCCCGGCCTCGCGCGACACCCGGTCCGGCAGCGGCAGTCGAACGGCGCCGCGCAGTGGTACGGGCCGTCCGGCGCCGAGGACCACCGGGGCCGGTCGGAGGCCGGCCAATCCGCGCCTGCTGCGCCAGCGGTTGTTCGTGTTCGTCGTGGTGACGCTGCTCGTCGCGGTGGGCATCGCCGTGGTGCAGGGCTGTCAGGGGCCGGCCCGCGGGCTCGGGGGCGGCGACGACGTCGTACGCCGGTCGACGACGCGGCCGCAGCCTCCGGAGCCGTCGAACGCGGAGCTGATGAAGCAGCGGTACCAGTCGACTGTCCGGGCGAACGACCCGAAGTGACCCCGACCGCTCCCGACCACCCCGGACGGTCAGGACCGCGGGCGGCCCGTGAGGGGGCGTGGAAGACGGCACCCACGGGGCGGACAGCCGGTTGCGACAGCCGTACGAAGACGCCCCTTCGGGCGAGCGCCCGGACAGCCGTAAGGGGCGGCCGTGCGGGCGGACAGCGGTCCGGGGCATCCCGCCGGGCGGAGCACCCCGGGTGGCTCCGACCGCCCTGGACCGTCAGGACTGTGGGCGGCCCGTCGCGACCGCGTAGAAGGCGACCGCTGCCGCCGCGCCCACGTTGAGGGAGTCGACGCCGTGGGCCATGGGGATGCGGACCCATTCGTCGGCGGCGACCAGGGCCTGGGTGGACAGGCCGTCGCCCTCCGCGCCGAGCATCAGGGCCACCCGGTCCATCCTGTGCGGGGCGGCCTCGTCGAGGGACCTGGCCTTCTCGTCGGGGGTGAGGGCGAGCAGTGTGAAGCCCGCCTCGCGGACCGAGTCGAGTCCCTTGGGCCAGGTGTCGAGACGGGCGTACGGGACCGAGAAGACCGCGCCCATCGAGACCTTGACGGAGCGGCGGTAGAGGGGGTCGGCGCAGTCCGGGGAGAGTAGGACCGCGTCCATGCCGAGGGCGGCCGCCGAGCGGAAGATCGCGCCGATGTTGGTGTGGTCGTTGACCGACTCCATGATGGCCACCCGGCGGGCGGAGCGCAGGAGTTCGGCCGCCGTCGGCAGCGGTTTGCGCTGCATGGAGGCGAGCGCGCCGCGGTGCACGTGGTAGCCGGTGACCTGCTCGGCGAGCTCCGGGCTGACCGCGTAGACGGGGGCCGGGAGTTCGTCGATGACGTCGCGCATCACGTCGACCCACTTCGCGGACAGCAGCATCGAGCGCATCTCGTACCCGGCGTCCTTGGCCCGGCGGATGACCTTCTCGCCCTCGGCGATGAACAGGCCCTCGGCGGGCTCGCGCTTGCGGCGCAGCTCGACGTCGGTCAGGCCCGTGTAGTCGCGCAGGCGCGGGTCGTCGGGGTCCTCGACGGTGATGAGATCGGCCACAGGGTGATACTGCCTTGTCCTGGGTGCGGTGCCAACGGCTCGGAACGGGTTGTGTTACCCGGGGTTACGCGGAGGTGCGGAGACCCACGGCGACGACATCGCCGATGACGACGACGGCCGGGGGCCTCACGTCCTGCGTACGAACGGTCTCGGCGACGGTCGCGAGGGTCGCGTCGACGCGCCGCTGGGCGGGCGTCGTGCCCTCCTGCACCAGGGCGACGGGGGTGTCCGGCGACCTGCCGTGCGCGACGAGCGTCTCCGCGATCTTCCCGATCTTGTCGACGCCCATGAGGACGACAAGCGTACCGGTCAGCTTGGCGAGCGAGGCCCAGTCGACCAGCGAGCGCTCGTCATCAGGGGCGACATGGCCGCTGACCACCGTGAACTCGTGTGCGACGCCGCGGTGGGTGACCGGGATGCCGGCCGCGCCCGGCACCGAGATCGAACTGGAGATGCCCGGGACGACCGTGCACGGGATGCCGGCCTCGGCGAGCGCCTGGAGCTCCTCCATGCCGCGCCCGAAGACGTACGGGTCGCCGCCCTTCAGCCTGACCACGGACCTGCCCTGCTTGGCGTGCTCGATCAGCGCGTTGTTGATGGCCTCCTGGGCCATGTACCGCCCGTACGGGATCTTCGCCGCGTCGATCACCTCGACGTGCGGCGGGAGTTCGGCCAGCAGGTCGCGCGGGCCGAGGCGGTCCGCGATGACGACGTCCGCCTCGGCGAGCAGCCGGCGGCCGCGGACCGTGATCAGATCCGGGTCGCCGGGGCCGCCGCCGACGAGGGCGACGCCCGGCGTGCGGGTGCGGTGGTGCGGGGCGACGAGGGTGCCGTCGCGCAGACCCTCGACGACGGCGTCGCGGATGGCGGCGGTGTGGCGGGGGTCGCGGCCGCGCGCGTCCGTCGTGAGCACGGCCACCGTGACGCCTTCGCTGTGCCCGGTGGCCGGGGTCCAGGCGGTGGCCGCGTCGGCGTCGTCGGAGCGGACACACCAGACGCGGCGCGTCTCGGCCTCGGCGGAGGCCCGGGTGTTGGCCTCGTGGTCGCTGGTGGCGATCAGCGCGTACCAGGCGTCCGCGAGATCGCCGTCGGCGTAGGGGCGTCGCTGCCAGGCGATCTCGCCCGCGTCCGCCATGGCCTCGACGGAGGGGGTCGCCTCGGGCGACACCAGCACGATGTCCGCGCCCGCCGCGATCAGCGCCGGCAGACGGCGCTGGGCGACCTGGCCGCCGCCGAGGACGACCACTCGGCGGCCGGTGAGGCGGAGGCCTACGGGGTAGGCGGGGTGTTCGGCCATGAGGGGCGGCTCCTCGTCCTGGCGGTGCGATGGGCGCTACGGCTCTGGAGCGGCCCTGACGTGCGGATTTTAGCCGTGGGTTCAGCCTACGGCGGGGGGTGGGGGCAGGCGACGGACGCCCGGCCGCCCCACCCCCGCCGTCGGCTACTTCTCGGTGACGCCCGCGGAGTCGAACGTCGCCACCTCGTGCATCGCCCGTGCCGTGCTCTGGACCAGCGGGAGCGCGAGCAGCGCGCCCGTGCCCTCGCCGAGGCGCAGGTCGAGGTCGACCAGCGGGCGCAGGCCCAGCTTGTTGAGGGCGGCCACATGTCCCGGCTCGGCGCTGCGGTGGCCCGCGATGCAGGCGGCGAGGACCTCGGGGGCGATCGCCCGGGCGACCAGGGCGGCGGCGCCCGCGCTCACGCCGTCCAGGATCACCGGGGTACGCAGGGAGGCGCCGCCCAGCAGGAGACCGACCATCGCCGCGTGTTCGAAGCCGCCGATGGCCGCGAGGACGCCGATGGGGTCGGCCGGGTCCGGCTGGTGGAGTTCCAGGGCACGGCGCACGACCTCGGTCTTGCGGGCCAGGGTCTCGTCGTTGATGCCGGTGCCACGGCCGGTGACCTCGGCGGGGTCGACGCCCGTGAAGACCGAGATGAGCGCGGCCGACGCGGTGGTGTTGGCGATGCCCATCTCGCCCGTGAGCAGTGCCTTGTTGCCGGCCGCCACCAGGTCGCGGGCGGTCTCGATGCCCACCTCGATGGCCTGCTTGGCCTCCTCGCGGGTCATCGCGGGGCCGGTGGTCATGTCGGACGTGCCCGCGCGCACCTTGCGCGGCAGCAGACCCGGGGTGGCGGGGAGGTCCGCGGCGACGCCCACGTCGACGACGCAGACCTCGGCGCCCACCTGAGCGGCGAACGCGTTGCAGACCGCTCCCCCGCCCAGGAAGTTGGCCACCATCTGGGCCGTGACCTCCTGCGGCCAGGGGGTCACACCCTGGGCGTGCACGCCGTGGTCGCCCGCGAAGATCGCGACGGCCGCGGGCTCCGGGATCGGCGGCGGGCACTGCCGGGACAGGCCGGACAGCTGCGCGGAGATGATCTCCAGCATGCCGAGCGCGCCCGCCGGCTTCGTCATGCGCTTCTGCCGCTCCCAGGCCTCGCCGAGCGCCTTGGCGTCCAGCGGGCGGATCCCGGCGACGGTCTCGGCGAGCAGGTCGTGCGGGTCCTCGCCGGGCAGCGCGCGACGACCGTACGTCTCCTCGTGCACGACCCACGACAGGGGACGGCGCTTGGACCAGCCGGCCTGCATCAGCTCGGGCTCGTCCGGGAACTCGTCGACGTACCCGACGCACAGGTAGGCGACGACCTCCAGGTGGTCGGGCAGGCCGAGGGCGCGGACCATCTCGCGCTCGTCGAAGAAGCTGACCCAGCCGACGCCGAGGCCCTCGGCGCGGGCGGCGAGCCAGAGGTTCTCCACCGCGAGCGCGGAGGAGTACGGGGCCATCTGCGGCTGGGTGTGCCGGCCGAGGGTGTGCCGGCCGCCGCGGGTCGGGTCGGCGGTGACGACGATGTTCACGGGGGTGTCGAGGATCGCCTCGATCTTCAGTTCCTTGAACTGCTTCGCCCGGCCCTTGGGCAGCGACTTGGCGTAGGCCTCGCGCTGGCGCATGGCCAGTTCGTGCATCGTGCGGCGCGTCTCGGCCGAACGGATCACCACGAAGTCCCACGGCTGCGAGTGCCCCACGGACGGGGCCGTGTGGGCGGCCTCCAGGACACGCAGCAGCACCTCGTGCGGGATCGGGTCGCTGCGGAAGCCGTTGCGGATGTCTCGGCGCTCGCGCATCACGCGCAGCACGGCCTCGCGCTCGGCGTCGGCGTAGCCGGGGGCCGCAGGGCCGGTGGACTCTCGTACTTCTTCCACTGCGGCCGTGCTCTCTTCTTCCTGGTATTCCTGGTATTCCTGTTCGGCGGCCCTGGTGTCCAGGTCCTCCGCTCGCTGTACGACGTCGAGGTCCGGGTCCCCGGCGATCTGGGCGGGATCGGGGTCGGCCGCCCTCGGGGCCGGGACGGTGGCGACGGGTTCCGGAGCCTGTGGTTCCGGAGCCTGTGCTTCCGCCGCCTGCGGTGCCGTCGCCCGGAGTTCTTCCGCGGGCAGGACGAGGGGGTGCGGCGGGGTCGGGGCGAGGTGCGGGGTGGTCGGCACCATACCGTCCACGGGGACGAACTGGCCCAGGGTCCCGTCCGGCCGGTGCTCCGGCAGAACCGCGCCGGGCAGGTCCGTGGCCGAGGGGTCCGACGGGTGGGCCTCACCAGGAGCGTCGGCGGCCACGGGGGCCGTGTGGTCGGGCGCCGGCCCGGCGGGCGCGGGGGTGTCGTGGGCCGGGTGCGGCGGCTGGGCGGCGTCCAGCACCGACGGGGCGGGCGCGAACGCCACGGCCTCCGGCGCGGAAACGGGCTCGACCGATTCGGGACCCGGGGCGGGCACGGGCACGTTCTCGTACGCGGCCGGCTCCTGGGCCTGCGGGGCCTCGGCCGCCGCGTAGTCGGCCGCTGTGGGTTCGGCCGCCGTGGGTTCGGCCGCCGTGGGTTCGACGACCTGCGCGATCTGCGGGACCGCCACGGCTTCGAAGCTCTGCGGGCTCTGCGGCGTAGCGACGTCCGCCGGAGCGGCGGGCACGGGGTCGGGGGCCGACACCGGCTCGGACGTGTGGGCGGCGGCCATCGGGACGACAGCTTCCGGCACCTGATCGTGAACCGGCGCGGCGGGCAGCACGGGACCCTGCCCCGCGCCCATGACCACGACGCCGTCGGGAGCCTGCGCACCGTCCACGGCCACCGCGCCGCCGGGGGTGTACCCGGCGTCCGGGACCGACGCGGCGGCGGGGTCCTGCACGGGGTCTGCGTCGACGGCGGCAGCGGCAGCGGCAGCGGCAGCGGCAGCGGCAGGCGACATTCCCTCCGCGTCCTGGCCCTGCACGGCATCCGCGCCTACGGCGGCACCGAGGGCCGGTACGGCGTCCGGTGCGGTCTCGGCGCCCGGGATCGCACCGGGGACGTGACCCGCGTCAGCGACGGGCTCGACGGGCGTGACGGGCTCGACCGATTCGGGGCCGGCCGTCCGACCGCCGTCCGCGGCGCCCTCGGGCCCCGGAGCCTGACCGGCCTCCGCGACCGTCTCCGGGCCGGGAGTCAGACCCGTCCGCACGACACCTTCGGCGCCCTGAACCTGACCGGTCTCCAAGACCGACTCCGGGCCGGCGAACCGACCGGCGTCCGCGAGGCCGTCCCGTCCCGGAACCTGACCGGCGTCCCCGCCGGAACCGGCCACGGGGAAGTGCCCTGCCACGGGCTCCACGTGTTCCACGGGCTCCGCCGGCTCCGCGGCGAACGCGGGCGCGGTGACCGGACCGGAGAGCCCGGCGGCGGCCGCGTGCCCGCCGTCCTGCGTCTGCGGCGGCATCTGGTCCACGGCCACCGGGACCGGCACCGCCTGATCGGCCCGGCCGTCCCGGAACTCCGCGTCCGTCTCTTCCGGCTGGGCGGTCGCCGCGACCGCCTCCGTGGCGATCCGGGCCATGACGGCCTGGGCCGCGCCGACCGGTTCGGGCTGGTGTTCACCGACGGGAACAACCGTTTCCGCAGGATTCACCCCGAGATCCGCCGACGGCTGTGCCACCACCTGGGCACCCCAGGGCGCGGCGGCCTGCGGGTGCATCTCGCGCAGCTGCGGGACGTCGAGGTACTCGGGGCCGGTCGTCGCGGGGCCCGGCTGCCGTACGGGCGCGCCCGCCGGGCCACGGTCGGCGAGGGAACGGACCGGGCTGGCCGAGGTGTCGGGGATCTGCGGACCGAGGTGCAGGGGCCTGCGGGGCTGGACGGGCGTCGCAGGAGGCGTCGGGTTGGGCAGCCGAACGCCGCTCAGGTCGACCGAGCCGCTGTCCCGGCCGGCCAGCTCGTGCGGGCTCGGCTCGTGGACGGTCTCGACGACCGGTTCCGGCGCCGGCGGAGCCACCTCGTTGCCCCAGGCGCTCTGGGCGCCCGGCAGCAGCAACAGGTCTTCGTCCTCGGCGGTGGTCTCGGAGAGGTAGGTGTACGCACCCGGCGCGGGGACGCCCGGCTGCTCCACCATGCCTGAGTTCTCCGGCAGCCCCTCGCCCGGGATCTGGCCGGTGTCGGTCATGCGTACCCCTCGCCCATCGGTTAGTGCCTCTACGACCAGCTCACCGGAAACGGCGCACCGACCGCCCCCGCAGTGAAGAACGAGCGTGCATGCCCAGCGGCACGAACGAGCCGACCGTAAAAGGCGACAAAGCCATTAGGTGGCATTGTCCCGGCCGTTCCGCCGTCACGACAGGTTGATCCGCGACAGCTCGCTGTGGACTGCGCCACGTTGCGCGTCCTCCGGTTCCGCCGTACCACACTCACCCCAAAACGGGCGGGTTTTCCGGACATTGATGAACGAAGTTCCGGGCCACCGGGAGCGGTACAACGATCGGCCAGCCTACCGCGCGCGGTACGACAACAGGATCACGGGGCGCGATCCGGCAGCACACCGCTGAGCAGGAACGTGACGCTCCGCTCGGTCTCCGTCCAGGCCCGGGTGTCCAGTTCGACGGACTGGAGGAGGGCGCACTCGACGTCGTAGCCGTGCTCCGTGAGGTCCCGGCCGATGACTTCGGCCGCGTCCCGGTTGGCCGCGTGCGTGACGATGCGCTGCGGGCGGCGGTCGGCGACCGCGGAGACCACGGCGGCACCCCCGCCGGCGACGCGGACCACGTCGGGTTCGGGCAGGCGCTCCAGGACGTGCGGTGCGCTGCCGTGGACGATCTGGAGCTGGACCCCGTGCCGGCGCCCGGCGGCGTCGGTGCGGGCGCAGGCCCGAGGGTCGCGGTCGACGGCGATGACGGCGGCGCCGGCCCGGGCCGCCTCGGTGGCGAAGGCGCCGCTGCCGCAGCCGATGTCCCACACGAGGTCGCCGACCCGGGGGCCGAGCCGGGCGAGTTGGGCGGCGCGGAGCAGATCCGTCTCGCCCTCGCCGAGCGGTCCGTCGTAGGCCTCCGGGGGCAGTGTCCAGCCCCGTGGTCCGGCGGCCGGGTCGCGGCCGGCGATCCAGCCGCCGCCCTCGCCCGGGGCGCCCCGGCCGGCGGGGCCGCCGATGACGATGACGACGTTCGGGTCGCGCCAGGTGTGGTCGGCGGCCTTGTCCGAGGTGACGACGGAGACCTGTTCGCGGTCGGTGCCGAGTTCCTCGCAGATCACGAAGGTGCGGTGGACGCCCTCCAGGAGGAGGCCGAGTTCGGCGGGTCCGGCGCCGGGTGAGGTCAGGACCGCGACCTTGGCATGCGCTCGGCATACGTTCACCGCGCGTCGCAGCGTACGGCGGTGTGCGACGACCACATGGGCGTCGTCCCAGGGCATCCCGGCTCGGGCGAACGCGGTGGCCACCGAGGAGACCGCGGGGACGACCTCGACCTCCAGCCCGAAGTCGGGCGCGCGCAGGGTCCGTACGACACCGAAGAAGCCGGGGTCGCCGTCGGCGAGCACGACCGCGGTACCGCGATGCCCGGCGATGCGACGGGCGGCGAGCTCCACGCTGCCCAGCCGGATGCGTTCGGCGGCGGGCGGAATCTCGGGCAGTGCCAGGTGGTGGGCCGCGCCCGCGACCAGCGTGGCCGCACCCAGGGCCGCGCGTGCCGTGGTGGTCAGCGGCGAGCCGTCCCAGCCGATCACCGTGACCCGGTCGGCCATCGTCCAGTCTCCAGGGGTCTCGCGCAGGTCGTCAGGGGGACAGCCCGCAAGGGGGCTCCGTGAGGGTACCTGGTGGCGGGGTGCGGGTTCAGTTCCAGTCGGTGTAGGCGGTGGACGACGTGAAGCTGCCGCTGTCGGAGAGCTGCTCCCCCGCCCCCTCCAGGTCCTCCGGCAGCAGGCTCCAGACGATGAAGTCGGTGCGCACGTCGACCCAGATGCCGTCCTCGGTGCGGGTACGCGCTATGCAGGCGTTGCGCAGGACGCCCTCGCTGATGCAGCCGATCTTCTGGGCGACCTGCTGCGAGGCCGTGTTGTCAGCCGCCGTGCGCAGTTCGATGCGCTCGAACTTCTGGTCCGTGAAGAGCCACTGGGCGGTGGCGAGGGCCGCCTCGGAGGCATAGCCCTCGCCTCGTGCCCAGGAGGCGACGATGTACGACAGTTCGGTGGACCGGACGTGCCAGTTGGTCTTGCCGAGCTGGATGATGCCGACCAGCCGCTGAGTGAGGAACTCCGTGACGGCGAGGTCGAGGCCCCGTCCCGCGACGCGCTCGGCGGGCGCGTAGGTGCTGACCCAGGTGCGGGCGCCGTCCCGGGTGAAGGGCTGGGGCACGCTCGTCCAGGCCGCGATCTGCTCGTCGTTCATCATCTCGGCCAGGGACGCGACGTCGTCCTCGTCGAGGGGACGCAGCACCAACCGCTCCGTGCTGATGGAGATGTTGGGGAAGGTGCTCGTCATGCGCCGCTCCGTAACCGTCGAATCGTCAGGTGCTGCTGAACTGCCCAGCATGCAGCATGAAAGCACCGGACCGCACCACGGGGTCGACTCCCGTCGGGGAGTGGACCCCGTGGTGCGGTGAGCCGTACTAGAACGACGGGATGACGGAGCCGTCGTACTTGTCCTGGATGAACTTCTTGACCTCGGGGGAGGTGAGGAGCTTCGCGAGCTTCTGCACCCGCGGGTCCTTCTCGTTGCCCTTCTCCACGGCGAGGAAGTTCCCGTACGGGTTGTCCGTGGCGGACTCGAGGACGAGGGCGTCCTTCGAGGGCTTCAGGTCGGCCTCGATGGCGTAGTTGCCGTTGATGACGGCGGCGTCGACGTCGTCCAGGGAGCGCGGGGTCTGGGCCGCTTCCAGCTCCTTGAACTTGAGGTTCTTGGGGTTCTTGGTGATGTCGGCGGGGGTCGCCTCGGTGCCGACGCCGGCCTTCAGGGTGATGAGCCCGTTGGCGGCGAGCAGCTTGAGGGCGCGGGCCTCGTTGACGGTGTCGTTCGGAACGGCGACGGTCGAGCCGTCCTTCAGGGCGTCGGCGCTCTTGAACTTGTGGGAGTAGAGGCCGAGCGGCTCCAGGTGGACCGTGACGACGGGAACGATGTGAGTGCCGTTCTTCTTGTTGAAGTCGTCGAGGTACGGCTGGTTCTGGAAGTAGTTGGCACCCACGGAGCCGTCCTCCGTCGCCGTGTTCGGGGTGACGTAGTCCGTGAACTCCTTGACCTCCAGGTCGAGGCCCGCCTTCTTCGCCAGGTTGTCCTTGACGAAGTCGAGGATCTGGGCGTGCGGGGTCGGGCTCGCGGCGACGACCAGCGGTCCGCTGTAGTCGGACGAGGAGGAGGCGGAGTCCTTCTCCGAACCGCAGGCGGAGAGTCCGAGGGTGAGGGCTCCGGCGGCGAGGACGGCGGCGGTGATCTTGGCGGTGTTACGCACGAAAAGTGCCTTTCCTAGTGGGTGGTGCGCCCCCGCCGGTTGGTGGTGCGGGGGAAGTCCGTGGTGCGAGGTGCGGGGAGAACTCGAGGTGGGGTGTGGCGCGGGTCAGACGGTCTTGCTGGTCGCCGTGGCGGCTTTCAGCAGGCGGAGCTTCGGCGCGGCACCGCTCTGTCCGCCGCGGCGGTGCAGGGAGCGGGCCGCGTAGTCGCCGGCGAACTGGATCAGCGAGATGACGACGGCGAGGATCGCCACCGTGATCCACATCAGCTGGGTCTCGAAGCGCTGGTAGCCGTAGCGGATGGCGATGTCCCCGAGGCCGCCGGCGCCGACCGTGCCGGCCATCGCGGAGTAGCCGATGAGGGCGACGATCGTGGTGGTGGTGCTGGAGATGAGGGAGGGCAGCGACTCCGGTACGAGGACCTTGCGCACAACCGTCCAGGTGTTGCCGCCCATCGCCTGTACGGCCTCGACGAGCCCGCCGTCCACTTCGCGGACAGCCGTCTCGACCAGCCGGGCGAAGAAGGGGATCGCGCCGATGGCGAGCGGCACGATGGCGGCCTCACGGCCGATGGTCGTCCCCGTGATGGACCGCGTGAAGTTCATCAGCGCGACCATGAGGATGATGAAGGGCATCGAGCGGGCGACGTTCACGACCTGCCCGATGACCTTGTTGGCCAGGACGTTCTGAAGGAGTCCGCCCCGGTCGGTGAGGACGAGCAGGACGCCGAGCGGAAGGCCGCCGACGACGGCGATGAGCGTGGACCAGCCGACCATGTAGAGCGTGTCCCAACACGCCTGGGACAGCAGGGGCTGCATCTCGGACCAGCTCACTTCGCACCTTCCTTGACCAGCGCGGGCGTCTGCGCCCGGTTGTCGACCACGTCGATCTGAAGTCCCTGCTCGCGCAGGAAGCCGATGGGCACGACGTTGTCCTCGTAGCCGCCGGGCAGTTCGATGCGCATCCGGCCGACCTGGAGGCCGCCCACGGTGTCGATGGCGGCACCGAGGATCGATATGTCGATGTTGTAGGTGCGCGAGAGCTGGGAGATGACCGGCTGGGTGGCGCTCTCGCCCTGGAAGGTGACGTCGACGACGGTGCGGTCGGCGCCGGTGGCCTGGCCGCCGACGGGGAACAGGGCGGCGGCCAGCTCGGAGCCCGGGGTGGCGAGCAGGTCGCTGACCGTGCCGGACTCGACGATGCGGCCGTTCTCCATCAGGGCCGCCGAGTCGCAGACCGACTTCACGACGTCCATCTCGTGCGTGATGAGCAGGACGGTCAGGCCCAGCTGCCGGTTCAGGTCGCGCAGCAGCTGGAGGATCGAGCGGGTGGTCTCCGGGTCGAGGGCGCTGGTGGCCTCGTCGGAGAGCAGCACCTTCGGGTCGCCGGCCAGGGCGCGGGCGATGCCCACGCGCTGCTTCTGGCCGCCGGAGAGCTGGGACGGGTAGGCCTTGGCCTGGTCTGCGAGGCCGACGAGGTCGAGGAGTTCCAGCGCCTTGCGGGAACGTTCCTTCCCTGACTTCCCGAGGATTTCGAGCGGCAGCTCGACGTTGTCCTGAACGGTCCGGGAGGACACCAGGTTGAAGTGCTGGAAGACCATGCCGATACGGCTGCGCGCGCTGCGGAGCTCCTTGCCGGCGCGGGGTCCGCGTCCGGCCAGGGCCGTGAGGTCCTGTCCGGCGACGGTGACCGTGCCGGCGGTGGGGCGTTCGAGGAGGTTGACGCAGCGGATGAGCGAGGACTTGCCGGCGCCGGACTGGCCGATGACGCCGTACACCTCTCCCTCGCGCACGTGCAGGTCGACGCCGTCCAAGGCGGTGACCTCACGGCCGCGGGAGCGGTAGACCTTGGTCAGGCCCGTGGTGGTGATCACTGGAGATTCCGTCACTGTCGAGTGCGCGGGCGTGGGTGTGCCCGGGCACGGGTGCATTCGTTCAGGGACGCGGCACGGTTCTCGCGGTGGCGATGGAACCGGGGAGAACATGTGCGCGGGCGGCGTCCGTCACGTACGACACACGTCGTGCGGACAGGCCACGTCCTCTCGCTTCGGGGCGCGAGACCGGGTGGTGCGGGGGCCCTCTAGAAGGCGCACATTCGACACATACAACGAGCACCGGGCGTCATGGTCGCCTCGGTCGCAAGGGTGCGGCTGCTCGTCGTGGTCATGCGATCAGTAAACCAGACGTACGGCCCTGACCCTCCGCCGCTGTCCACATGCCGGACAGCGGCGGACAGCGGTCAGCGGCGGACGGAGATCTCCACTCCGCCCTCGGTGACCAGTGCCGACAAGGCCGACAGGTCCTTCACCACCAAGTCGGCGTCCAGCTCGTGGGCCCGGTGGGTTGTGGCCAAGGCCACGGTGGCCATGCCGGCCGCGCGCCCCGCCTCCAGCCCGGCGGGGGCGTCCTCGAAGACGACGCAGTGGGCCGGGTCGACGCCGAGGCGGTGGGCGGCGAGCAGGTAGGGCTCGGGGTCGGGCTTGCCGCGCGTGATGTCGTCGGCGGCGATCAGCGTCTTCGGCAGGATGCCGACGGCGTCGAGCCGGGCCTGGGCGAGCCGCAGGGTGGCGGAGGTGACGACGGCCCACCGGTCGGCGGGCAGCGAGTCGAGGAAGTCCCTGGTCCCGGGCAGCAGCTCGACGCCACCGCCTGGCACGTCCTCCACCTCCAGCAGCTCGATCCGCGCGACGGCCTCCGGCACGATCTCGGCGGGCAGCAGGTCGGCGGCTATCTCCACGGCCGTCCGGCCGTGCAGCGCGACCCCCGCGAAGTCCTCGGCGGTGATCCCGTACTCCTGGGCCCACCGGGTCCAGCAGCGCCGCACGGAGGCGAGGGAGGAGACGAGGGTGCCGTCGTTGTCGAAAAGGAGGGCTTGTGCGTGGAACGTCATGGTCCAGACCCTACGGCGCCGTCGCGTGCGGCCCCGGCGGGACCGGACCGGGCGGCCGTCGGCCGGGGCCGCACGCGGCGGTCCTTTTGGGCCGTAATAGGGTCGCTCCATGCTTGATGCCCTGACGTCGGCGATCGGTGTCGCCGCGCTGCTGCTCGCCGCCTGGTGCGGCTGGGCGGCCTATCGTGACCAGCCGACGAAGGACTGGCACTTCATCGGGATGGCCGTGGTCTCACTGCTGGCCGTGGTCCAACTGGTGGTCGGGATCGTGCAGTTGGCGCGGGGCGAGCAGGCGGAACAGGGGACGACGATCTTCGTGGCGTATCTGGTGGGCGCGTTCGCGTGCGTCCCGGCCGCCGGCTTCATGTCGCTGGCCGAGCGGACCCGGTGGGGATCGGCGACGGTCGCGGCCGGCGGTGTCGTCCTCGCCGTCCTCGAAGTGCGGCTCTTCGACATCTGGGGAGGCTGAGATGACCGAGGTGAACGAGAAGCCGGCGCGGCTCATCGGCGGGCCGGGCATTCTGCTGGTCTGGCTGTACGGCGTGATGGTCGTCGGCGCGGTGTCGCGGTCCGTCTACCAGATCGCCACCGAGTTCGACCGGGCGCCGCTGGCCTACGCGCTGTCGGCGGTGGCGGGCGTGGTGTACGGCTTCATCACGTACTCGCTGGTGCGCGGTGGGGACCGGGCCCGCAGGGCGGCGCTGGTGTGCTGCGCCGCCGAGCTCGCGGGCGTTCTGATCGTCGGTACCTGGACCCTGGTCGACCCCTCGGCGTTCCCGGACGCGACGGTGTGGTCGAAGTACGGCATGGGGTACGTGTTCATCCCCGTGCTGCTGCCGCTGTCGGCGCTGTACTGGCTCCGCAGGGCGGGCACCCGGGACTGAGGCGCGCACCGGGGACGGGCGGCGGCGGCAGCGACCCCCGGGCCGCGCTAGGCGGTCGTCGCGTACGTCTCCGCCGGCTTCTCCAGGACGATCATCGGTACGCCGTCGTCGCCCTTCGACGTGCCCACCGTCTCGTAGCCGACCCGGCGGTACAGGCGCAGGTTGCCCTCGCTGCGGTGGCCGGCGAACAGGCGGAACTTCTTGGCGCCGCGCTCCTCGGCGAGAGCCGACTCGGCCGCGCGGAGCAGCCGGGCGCCGATGCCGTGACCCTGGAGGCGGGGGTGGACGCAGAGCTTGCCGATGGAGGCCGCGCCGTCCTCGGTGATCCGGCCGCGCACCGTGCCGACGACCTCCTCGCCGAGGCGGGCCACGAAGACGCAGTCGGAGTCGACCTCCGCGCGGACCGAGTCGAGCCTCTGCACCAGCGGGTCGATGCGGTAGTTGCCGTACAGCGCCGCCTCGCTCTGGAAGCACAGGTACTGCAGCCTGAAGATCTGCTCCACGTCCTGCTCGGTCGCCACCGAGATGGTCACGCTCATGCCCATGTGCGCACGCCTCCCGCTCACCTGATCGCCTGTTGTCCCTCACTCCTATCCCCGTGCTCCGCGGGCCGCAACCTCCGGCGCGAGCAAACGCCTCAGACATCCCAGACATTTGGAACGTTCCGGTCCCAGACTGCCTTGTGAGATACCCAACTCCCCCGCGATCTCCCGGTAGGTGAGGTCCTCCGGCGCCAGCAACGCCTCCAGCAGCCGGGGGCAGCGGCCGGGCAGCCGGCGCACCGCGTCGCGCAGGGCGCGGTGGCGGGCGGCGCCGAGGGCGAGTTGCTCAGGGTCGCGGCCGTCGTCGGCGACGGGCTCGGTGGCGTACGGCCGTTCACGGCGGGCCCGGCGGCGGGTGCGGCGCGCCTCGGAGCGGACGGCCCTGCGCAGCCAGCCCTGGGGGTCGGAGGGCGGCGCGTCGACAGCGAGGCGCTCCAGGAGGCGGAGCCAGACCGCCTGTTCCAGGTCGACCGCCTCGGTTCCCGAGGCGTGCGCCTCGGCGGAGGCCTCGGCGGCGAGCAGCGGGCGCAGGGTGGTGAGCATGTCGTGCTTCATGTGCGGCACGACGCGGCCGCCCGGGCGGCGGGTTGCCCGGGCGGCCGACTGTCACTCCAACGGGGAATCAGCCGTTGACGAAGTCCGCGCGGGCCAGCACGCCGGTGTCCGCGTTGTCGGTGAAGACACCGTCGATACCGGTCGCGAAGTAGGCCTTGAAGGCGCCGAAGGCGTCACCGTAGCCATCGGCGTCGGTGCCCTTGCGGAAGTTCGTGGGCAGGAAGGGGTTCTCGTTGCGCATGGTGTAGGGGTGCAGGATCAGACCCACCGCGTGCGCGTCCTTGACCAGGGTGGTCGGCGTGCCGAGGTTGCCGCTCGCGTCCCGCGGGACGACCAGGTCCAGGGTCGGTCCGATGCCCTGCGCGTAGCCGGCGATCTCCCTGAGGCCCGCGGGGCTGATGAGGTCGGCGACCGTGCGCGGGTCACCCGTCTCGACGAAGTCCCAGGGGCGGCTGTTCGCGGTGGACAGCAGCACGACGAGCGGGTTGTCGACGAGCCGGTTCAGGCGCTGGATGCTGGTCGGCTCGAAGGACTGGAGGATGACCGGCGAGTTCCACTTGTCCTTGTTGTACTTGCGCAGCAGCTTGGCGACCCGCTCCTCCAGGCCCAGACCGAGCTTGCGGAAGTAGGTGGGGTGCTTGGTCTCCGGGTAGATCCAGACCTGCTTGCCGCGCTTACGGGTCTGCTCGTCCTGCCAGCGGAGCACCTCTTCGAAGGTGGGGATCTCCCAGCGGCCGTTGTAGAGGGTGTTGTGCGGGCGGTTGGCCGGGATGCGCTCGACGGCCCGCAGGGTCTTCAGCTCGGCGAGCGTGAAGTCCTCGGTGAACCAGCCGGTGGTGGGGACGCCGTCGAGGACCTTGGTGGTCTTGCGGTCGGCGAACTCCGGGTGGTCGGCGACGTTCGTGGTGCCGCCGATCTCCGGCTCGTGCCGGCAGACGAGGTGGCCGTCCTTGGTCGGGACCAGGTCACCGGCCTCGACGACGTCGGCACCCAGGTCGAGGGCCAGCTGGTAGGAGCCGAAGGTGTGCTCGGGACGGTAGCCGCTGGCACCGCGGTGGCCGATGACGGTCGGCACGGGCAGGCTCTTCAAGCCGCGTCCCCCGTGCCGCGCGTCGGCTCTCGCCGTGCCGGCGGTGCCCAGGACCACCGCGCTCGCGCCGAGGACCGCCGCGCCGAGCAGCGCCCGACGTCCGGTCCTGGTCGTCTCCTCGTTCGGCCCCTGCGGCTCCTGTGAACCCTGCGTACCCATGAGCGTCCTCCTACCGTCGGCTCGTCCGTGCGCGCCGATCGTAGGGGCGTGGACATGACCGAAGGGAGGCTCCGCGTCGAACACGTGGATGACACCGGATGGCGTGTCGTCGGCGGGTCGTGACGGTGTGTCGGATTCGGCTCCGGCGGCGGGGGTACGCGAACAGTATCCGCCCGGCGCGGTCGGGCGGTGCGAACCGCGCGATGTCCGCCACATGGCCCACAGCGTCGCGGTCGCGTTACGCGGGGGTGGCGGAGCTGCACCGCAGGTAAACGTACGTCAACAGTGCGTAAGACCTCGGTGAACCCGATGTGCGCCACCCCGGGGGCCGCGAGTATCGTCCTCACCTGCACTGACACACACTTCGCTCGGCCGTCTCTCGACCCCGGAGGGTCCGTTGTCCCGCTTCACGCTCATCAAGGCAGTGCTCGGACCGGTCATGCGCCTGATGTTCCGCCCTCAGGTGGAGGGTGTGGAGCACATTCCCGGCGAGGGCCCGGTCATCCTGGCCGGCAACCACGTCACGTTCATCGACTCGATGATCCTGCCGCTCGTCTGCGACCGCCAGGTCTGCTTCATCGGCAAGGACGAGTACGTCACCGGTAAGGGCTTCAAGGGCCGGCTGATGGCGTGGTTCTTCACCGGCGTCGGCATGATCCCGGTCGACCGGGACGGCGGCAAGGGCGGGGTCGCGGCGCTGATGACCGGCCGTCGGATCCTGGAGGAGGGCCGGGTCTTCGGCATCTACCCCGAGGGCACGCGCTCGCCCGACGGCCGCCTCTACCGCGGGCGTACCGGTATCGCGCGACTGACACTGATGACCGGGGCGCCCGTCGTCCCCTTCGCCATGATCGGCACGGACAAGATCCAGCCGGGCGGGTCCGGGATGCCCCGGCCGAGCCGGGTCACGGTCCGGTTCGGGGAGCCGATGGAGTTCTCCCGCTACGAGGGGATGGACCGGGACCGCTATGTACTGCGGGCCGTGACGGACTCCGTGATGACCGAGGTCATGCTGCTCTCCGGGCAGGAGTACGTGGACATGTACGCGACGAAGGCGAAGGCCGCGTAGCGCTGCGCTCGCCGCGGTCGCTGCGGTCGTCACGGTCGCTGCGGTCGTCACGGTCGCTGCGGTCGGCTTCTGGGCGCGGGTGCGGTGTGGTTTTGCGCAGTTCCCCGCGCCCCTTTTAGCACACTTCCCCGCGCCCCTTTCAGTGGGTTCTACGTTCCGCCCCCCGCCCGCTCGGGTCGGTTGTCACAGCCGCTGGTCGCGCAGCAGGAACCAGGCTGCCGCCGCCGTCGCGAGCAGTACCGCCGCGCCCGCGCCCGCCGCCAGGCTCAGCCCGTGCACGAAGGCCTCGCGAGCCGCGGTCAGAAGTCGCTCCGCGGTGTCCGGGGGCAGGTGTGCCGCCGACTCGACCGCGCCGCCCAGGGACTCGTGCGCAGCGGCCGGGGTGCCCGCAGGCCCCGTGAAGTCGCGGTAGACGCCCGTCATGATGGAGCCGAGTACGGCGATGCCGAGGGCCGCGCCCAGTTCGTACGCCGTCTCGGAGACCGCGGACGCGGCGCCCGCCTGTTCCTTCGGCACGCTGGAGAGGATCACGTCGGCGGTGACGGTGAAGGAGAAGCCTGCGCCGACACCGACGACGAGCAGGGCGGTGCCGAGCAGCGGGTAGCCCGTCGACCGGTCCAGCACGGTGAGCGCGGCCAGCGCGAGCCCTACGGCGGCCAGACCGCCCGAGACCACGGCCCGCACCGAGAAGCGCCGTGCCGCGCGACCCGCGACCAGACCGGCCGCCACCGCGCCGATCGCGGCGGGCAACTCGGCCAGGCCGGCCTCGAACGGGCCCCTGCCCTGGACGAGTTGCAGGTACTGGGAGAGGAAGAACACCAGGCCGGACAGGCCCAGCACGGTCAGCAGATCGGCGAGGACGGCACCGCTGAAACCGCGGCTGCGGAACAGCCGCATGTCGAGCAGCGGGGTCGGCATGGTGAGCTGACGCCGGATGAACCCGTACAGGGCGGACGCGCCCAGCAGGCCCGCGGCGCATGTCTCCCAGGTGAGTCCGTGGGTGGCGGCCTCCTTGACCGCGTACACGACACCGATCATGCCGACCAGGGACAGCACCACGCTGATGAGGTCCCAGGGGCCGGGGTTCGGGTTGCGGGACTCCGGCAGCAGCCTGATGCCGACGAGGACGAGGACGACCATCACGGGCAGGTTGATCAGAAAGACGGAACCCCACCAGAAGTGCTCGAGCAGGAAGCCGCCGACGATCGGTCCGATCGCCGTGCCCGCAGAGGCGGCGGCACCCCAGATACCGATGGCGAGGCTGCGCTCACGCGGGTCGTGGAAGAGGTTGCGGATCAGGGCCAGAGTGGCCGGCATCAGGGTGGCACCGGCGACACCGAGCAGCGCCCGGGCCAGGATCATCGTCTCCGGCGTGGTCGCGTAGGCGTTCAGGACGGATATCGCGCCGAACGCCGTGGCGCCGCCGAGCAGGATCCGCTTGCGGCCGATGCGGTCGCCGAGGCTGCCCATGGAGACGAGCAGACCCGCGATGACGAAGGAGTAGACGTCGCCGATCCACAGGAGCTGGGTGCCGGTCGGCTCCAGGTCCTCGCTGATATAGGGGGTCGCGAGGCCGAGGACGGTCGCGTCCACGGCCACCAGCAGCACGGCGAGCACGAGGACGCACAGCGCGAGCCATCGGCCCGGGCGCCGCACCGCCTCCGTCGTGGCCGCCGGCCGCAGGGTGCTGGTCATGATTCCTCTCTCCGTGGTTCGTCCCGTCGAAGCGCGCCGCCCAGAAGCAGTTCGACGGTCATGTGCGTGAAGTCCTTCGCGGCGACCCGGCCTTCCGAGACCGCCCAGGCGGCCGAGGCCAGCAGGCCGTACAGCGCCTCGGTCAGCCAGGCCGGGGTGAGGTCGATGCGGAACTCGCCGGTCGCCTGCCCCTTGCGGAACAGGGCCGCGATGCGGTCGTCGATCCGGGTCCAGCCCGCGTTCTGCTCCTCGCCCTCGAACAGCTGGTTCTCGGTGTAGAGGAAGGCCAGCAGCCCGGCGGCGGGTTCGATGGCGCGCACCAGCCGGTGCACGGCGTCGCGGGCCGGGCCCTCGTCCAGGCGGGCGGCGTCCAGCGCGGCCTCGCACTCGGCGATGCCGAGCGACTCCAGCGCCCGGACGAGCACGTCCCGCCCGGCGAACTGGCGGTGCAGGGTGGCCCGGCTGATTCCGGCGGCCTTGGCGACCTCGTCCATGGTCGCGGTGGATTTGCGGGTCAGCAGGGCGGCTGCGCTGCGCAGCACGTGGTCACGATCGACGGCCATGAGACAAGGATAGACCAAATGAGACACACTTGTCTCATCGTGGGCGCGTGTGCCTCATGGACACCGGGCGCGGCGCGCCGGAGACGATCACGCTCGGCGGTGCGAGGGGTGCCTCATCAGTGCCAGGGCAGTCGCCCGCGCCGCTCCCAGTACGCGTGCGGCTCCTCCACGAGCGTGGCCAGCCGGGCCAACTGGTCCTCGTCGAGGTCGACGACGGCCGCGTGCAGGTTGGAGGCGAGCTGGTCGGCGGTCGCGGCACCGGAGAGGACCACCCCGGCCCAGGGCTCGCGCAGGACCAGGGCGAGGGCGACCGCGTCGCACCCGAGGGACGTCCGCTCCGCCACCTCCCGCAACGCGTCCGGCGCGTACGGCTGCGCGAGCCGCCCGTTGGCCATGCCCTCCTTGACGATCACCGTGAGTCCCGCGTCGCGCGCCTCGGCGAGAGCGGGTCCGGCCGAGGTCTCCAGGGCGTTGTACGTCGACTGGACGGTACGGAAGAGGGGCTCGCCGTCGACTGTCACGGCGAGCGCGGCACGGATGGCGTCGGCCTGGGCCGGGCCGCTGGTGGAGAAGCCGATGGTGACGCCGTTGGCGGCGGTCTCGGCGAGCTTCGCGTGGAGCTCCTTGTCGGTGAGGGCGGGACTGTCCGGGGTCACCGAGTGGATCTGATAGAGGTCGAGCCGGTCGCCGAGCAGGGCGGCGGTCTCGGCGCGCTGCCTCTCGTACGTCCGCACGCCGTGGTCCTTGACCTCGTGCCGTTCGGCGTCGGTGGACCAGCCCGCGGTGTAGGTGTAGCCCCACTTGCTGCCGACGACGACGCCGTCGAGGCCGGGACGCGCGTTCAGCCAGTCGGCGAGGAACTCCTCGGAACGGCCGTAGGAGCGGGCGACGTCGAAGTACCGCACACCCTGGGCGTAGGCGGCGTCGAGGAGTTCGTGGGTGCGCTCGCGCAGGGCGTCGACGCTGCGGACGGACGGCAGGTCCCGCTCCCGGCCGAGGTTGATGTAACCGGGACGGCCGACGGCGGCGAGGCCGAGACCGAGGTGGGCGGTGGGAGTCGTCGCTGCGCTCAGGCGGTCGAAAGGCATCGCGTGCTCCGTTCCGGTGGCTCCATGCGGCTCACGACCAACGTAACCCGCCCTCACCCGGGCGGCGCCGCCTCCCGCACCAGGCCGGCCGGCTCGGCACGCAGGAGGTTGGCGTGGGCGCCCTGGAGGGACGGTCCCGGTCTGACGATGACCCTGCCGCACTCGACGTTGTAGCGGACGCCGGGCTCGAACGTGTGGCGCACCTGTCCGCTGTCGGCCGCGACCGCGACGGCGTCCACACCGCCGAGGCCGTCGCCGCCGACGGCGCCGTACGCGCAGCGCCTCGGCCGGCCGGTCGGCGTGAGTCGCCGCACCCCGCGCTGTCGTGGCCGGCAGTGCGGCCACGCGCACGGCCGGACGTCCCCGCCCCATGACCGCCCCGCTCCGGACAACTGCACCGGCGCCACACCGAGTTGTCAGGGTGGCGCCGGTTCCGGACATTCAGGAGGAGGGTGCGCGGTCGCTCACCGGCGGGCGTCGGCCCACGTGTGCTGCGCCGCCACGTCCGCCTTCACCTCGGCGAGCTGCACGGCGACCGCCTCCGGGGCCGTACCGCCCCGGCCGTTGCGGGACGCGAGGGCGCCGGGGACGTTGAGGACCGAGCGGACCTCGGGGGTGAGGTGGGGGGAGATCTTCGCGAACTGCTCGTCCGTCAGGCCGTCGAGTTCCTTGCCGTCGGCCTCGGCGACCTTCACGCACTCGCCCGCGACCTCGTGCGCCACGCGGAACGGCACGCCCTGCTTGACCAGCCACTCGGCGATGTCGGTCGCGAGGGAGAAACCGGCCGGGGCCAGCTCCTCCATGCGGTCGCGGTGCACGGTGAGGGTGGCGATCATGCCGGTGAAGGCCGGAAGCAGGACTTCCAGCTGGTCGCAGGAGTCGAAGACCGGCTCCTTGTCCTCCTGGAGATCGCGGTTGTACGCGAGCGGGAGCGCCTTGAGCGTGGCCATGAGGCCGGTCAGGTTGCCGATCAGGCGTCCCGACTTGCCGCGCGCCAGCTCGGCGATGTCGGGGTTCTTCTTCTGCGGCATGATCGACGAGCCCGTGGAGAACGCGTCGTGCAGGGTCACGAAGGAGAATTCCTTCGTGTTCCAGATGATGATCTCCTCCGAGATCCGGGAGAGGTCGACCCCGATCATCGCGGTGACGAAGGCGAACTCGGCGGCGAAGTCACGGGAGGCCGTGCCGTCGATGGAGTTGCCGACGCTGCCGCGCTCGAAGCCGAGGTCCGCGGCCACCGACTCCGGGTCCAGGCCGAGGCTGCTGCCCGCGAGCGCCCCGGCGCCGTACGGCGAGACGGCCGTCCGCTCGTCCCACTGGCGCAGGCGTTCGGCGTCCCGGGACAGCGACTGGACATGGGCGAGCACATGGTGGGCGAAGAGCACCGGCTGGGCGTGCTGGAGGTGGGTGCGGCCGGGCATCGCCACGTCCGGGTGGGCCTCCGCCAGGCCGACCAGCGCGTCCTGGAGGTCGGCGATCAGGCCGCCGATGATCCGGGCGTGGTCGCGCAGGTACATCCGGAAGAGGGTGGCGACCTGGTCGTTGCGGGACCGGCCGGCGCGCAGCTTGCCGCCGAGGTCGGGGCCGAGGCGCTCCAGCAGGCCCCGCTCCAGGGCGGTGTGCACGTCCTCGTCGGCGACCGTGCCGACGAAGGAGCCGTCCGCCACCGCCGACTCCAGGAGGTCGAGGCCGGCCAGCATCCGGGTCAGCTCGTCGTCCGTGAGCAGCGCCGCCTTGTGCAGCACGCGCGCGTGGGCACGCGAACCCGCGATGTCGTAGGGCGCGAGACGCCAGTCGAAGTGGACGGACGCGGACAGCTTCGCCAGGGCCTCGGCGGGACCGTCGGCGAAACGGCCGCCCCAGAGCCGTACGTCACCGCTGTTGCTGCTCACTTGGGTTGCTCCTCGAAGGTGGTGATGTGCGAGGTCCGCGTCAGGCTCCGCCTGCTCTATGCATGAGTATGCAGAACTCTGCATGATTCGTCAATCAGGGGCGGGGGGTCAGGGGCGGGCGCCCGCGGTGGGTGGCGGGAGTGCATCGCGTCCCGGTCCGTGCGGACTTCTCCGCGGTCACCTGAACGCGGGAAACCGCTTTCTCGTATTCCTGTCCGCCGCAGGCGCCGCGTCGACCGAGGGACGACAGACACCCCCCGACCCTGGTGAGGCATCCGCGTGTCCAGGGCTTTGCCGAAGTACGACAAGCGCCGCGTCGCGTCCATCGGCGGCGCCGCCGCCTGGTGCTGTCCGGCGCGGTCATCGCCGGTTCCGCCTGGGCCGGAGAGCCGTCCGGGAACGACAGCACGAACGCCCGGACCCTGGCGGACGCCGGCACCATCACCTGCCCGGACGTCGCCTCGCGGTTGCCCGCGATCCCCGCCACCGCGCAGGCCGAGGTCGACCCCAACCTCGCCCTGCTCCGGACCCAGATCGACGAAGCGAACAAGCGACTCGTCGACACCGTCGGCCGGGGCGGACCCGACTTCGTCCCGAACGCCGTCCTCGGCCCGCTCGAGGACGAGCGCGTCTCGGCCATCGACCGGATCGCCCTCTCCATCGGCCGTACCGCCGCCAAGCCCCAGGGCCTGGACTCGCCGGCCGCCTGCACCCTCGAACAGCGAGGTGACAGGCAGCTGTGGCCGCCCCGAATGAGCGCCGGCCGGGGCGGCCACGGCAAGCGGCGGCCACGGCAAGGGCAGGCGGCCACGACGAACGCAGAGCGGCCCCGACGAGCCGTAACGGGACCCGGCGATTCCTGGGGACGGGCGCGAGGGTGTTCGTCGATAATCGTTAGACATGGGAAAGACTTACGAACGCATCGAGGGCAGGCTCCGCACGTTCATCGAGGAGCAGCCCCTCTTCTTCACCGCGACCGCCCCGCTGTCCGGCGACGGTACGGTCAACCTCTCCCCCAAGGGCCTCAGGGGCTCGCTCGTCGTACTCGACGAACACTCCGTCGCCTACCTCGACTTCGCCGGATCCAACGCCGAGACCATCGCGCACCTGCGCGAGAACGGCCGGATCACCCTGATGTGGTGTGCGTTCCAGGGGCCGCCGAACATCGTGCGCGTCCACGGCCACGGGGAGCCGGTCTTCCGTGACGACCCCCGCTTCAACGAGCTCCTCGCCCATTTCCCGGACATCGACCCCACCCCGCACGGCCTGCGCGCGATCATCGTGGTGAGGGCCGAACTCGTGCGCGACACCTGCGGGTACGCGGTGCCCCTCATGACGTACGACGAGGACCGCGACCTGCACGCCAGGCGCTTCGCCCGCGAGGACGACGACTCGCTGAACGACTACTTCCAGAAGAAGGACCACGTGGCGACCAGCCTGGATGGACTACCCGGGCTGCCGTTGCCGCTGCCGCCGTCTAGCGTCTGAGCATGCGCTCTGGTGCCGTCGCCGGTCTCGTCTCCCTGTCCCTTCTGATGCTGGGTGCCGCCGCGCCCGATGCGCGGCCGCCGCTGCCCGCGCTGCTGGCGGACACCGGGGGCGGCACCCAGCTGATCACCGCTCAGGCACCGGACACCGGTTCGACGTCCGGCACGCTCACCTGGTGGGACCTGCGCAACGGGCGGTGGGTGCGGGCCGGTTCCGCGCCGGCCAGGTTCGGGGCGAAGGGACTGGTCGAGGGCGCCTCACGGGCGCAGGGCACGAACACGACGCCGACCGGGCTGTACGACCTGCCGTTCGCGTTCGGCGTCGAGAAGGCGCCGGTCGGCACCGCGCTCGGGTACCGGCCGGTGCGGGCGGAGTCCTGGTGGTGCCAGGACAACGACTCCCGGTCCTACAACCGCTGGACCGAGCCCCGCCCGTCCGACTGCCGGGCCGCCGAGTCCGAGCACTTGATCTCGTACCGGACGCAGTACGCGTACGCGCTCGTCATCGGCTTCAACTACCACGAACGCGTACGCGGGCGCGGCGCCGGAATCTTCCTGCACGTCAACGGGTCCGGGGCGACCGCCGGATGCGTCTCGGTACCGTCGGACGCGATGCGCGCGCTGCTGCGCTGGGCCGACCCCGCGCTGCGTCCGCACATCGCGATCGGCACCGACGACGGACCGACGGCGATCACGCGGTACTGACGCTCCCCATCGGTCACTCGCCTTCGCATTCGACTCTCCAGCAGGCTGAACACTCGGCAGTCGCGGCACGTATCTGTGGGCCAAGGGTCAAGTCCCCACGGAGGAACCGTGACCACCACGCTCGCGGGCGGCCGTGCCGCCCGACGCCAGACGATGCGCCGCATCCGTCCGCGCCGCTCCCCTGCCGTCCCCCTGCTGCTCGCCGTGTGGGCGGGCGCGGTGGGCGTGCTGTGGCTGTGGTGGCACAACACACCGTCGATCGCCGACAACAGCAGCAGGATCCTCAACGCGGGCCGGATCACCGGCCTGCTCGCCGGATACCTGATGGCGCTCGTCGTCCTGCAGATGGCCCGCGTCCCCGCGCTGGAGCGCCGGGTGGGCTCCGACCGGGTGGCCCGCTGGCACGCGATGAGCGGGCGCTACACGCTCAGTCTGGTCATCGCGCACGTCTTCCTCACGATGTGGGGCTACGCGCTCCAGGCCGGCAAGTCGCTCGGCGACATCGTCCAGCAGACGATCGACTCGGTCAACCAGCTGCCGGACATGGGCAAGGCCGCCATCGGCACGGGCCTGCTGGTCCTCATCGGGCTGGTGTCGGTCGGCGGGATCCGCAAGCTGATGCCGTACGACACCTGGTACCACATCCATCTGATGACGTACGCGGCGGTGTTCCTGACGTTCTGGCACCAGATCACCACCGGCAACGACTTCGCCGTCGAGCCGGTCGCGAAGACCGCGTGGTACGTGCTGTACGGCTCGGTCACGGCGCTGGTGCTCTGGTACCGGATCCTCACGCCGATCCGGCTGAACCTGCGGCACCGGATGCGGGTCGAGGCGGTCATCGAGGAGACGCCGGGGATCGTGTCGGTGCTGATCGGCGGGAAGAAGCTGCACCGGATGGGTGCGGAGGCCGGGCAGTTCTTCCGCTGGCGGTTCCTGGCACCGGGCATGCGGTTCAGCTCGCACCCGTACTCGCTGTCGGCGGCGCCCCGCCCGGACATGCTCCGGATCACCGTGAAGGCGATCGGCGACCACAGCGCCGGGCTGCGCGAGCTCACTCCCGGCACCCGGGTGTGGGCCGAGGGCCCGTACGGCGCGCTGACCGCGTCCCGGCGCAGCCGCGGCAAGGTGCTGCTGGTCGCGGGCGGCGTCGGCATCACCCCGATGCGGGCCCTGTTCGAGACCCTGCCCGGCGCGGCCGGCGACATCACCCTGCTCTACCGGGCCAACAGCACCCAGGATCTGGCGCTGTGGGACGAGCTGTCGAAGATCGCCGGTGAGCGGGGAGCGCGGCTGATGTACGCGGTCAACAGTCCCGACGGCGAACGGCCCGACATCTCGGCGGAGAGCCTGCGCCGGAAGATCGGTGACATCGACCGCCACGACGTCTTCATGTGCGGGCCGCCCGGCTTCGCCCAGCAGGTGTACGAGGCGCTGCGCGGCGCGGGGGTCCCCGCCCGCCGCATCCATCACGAGTCGTTCGAGATGTGAGCGACGGGAGTCAGGAGCGATGAAGAAGAGCCACCCCCTTCGGCGTGTGGTGCTCGCCACCGCCGCCACCGTGTCCGGAATCGTGCTGCTGCTGTCGCTGAAGCCGGCGTCCGACCCGGGCGCCGCGCAGGCGGCCGGCGGCACGGCCCCCCAGCAGACGGCCGCCGCGCAGGAGTCCGCCCAGGGCGGCGCCGAGGCCGCCGGAGCGGACGCGGTCACCGGAAACGTGGTCCAGACCCAGTACGGCCCCGTCCAGGTGCGGCTCACCATGAGCGGCGGCAGGATCACCAAGGCCGAGGCCGTCCAGGCTCCCAGCGGCGGCACCAGCACCCAGAAGACCGAACTGGCCGTGCCCAAGCTCAACCAGGAGGCCGTCGCCGCGCAGAGCGCCGAGATCGACGCGGTCTCCGGGGCCACGTACACGAGCACCGGCTACAAGCAGTCCCTCCAGTCGGCACTGGACAAGGCCAGGACCGCCGGCGGGTCGGCCGGGGCCGGCGGCGCGTCCGCCCCGGCCGCGCAGGTCCGTATCCTCACCGGACGTGTGGCCCAGACCCAGTACGGTCCGGTCCAGGTCCGTATCACGGTCAGCGGCGGCAAGATCACCAAGGCGGAGGCGCTCCAGGCGCCCAGCGGCGGCACCAGCACCCAGAAGACCGAACTGGCCGTGCCCAAGCTCAACCAGGAGGCCGTCGCGGCCGGCAGCTCGGACATCGACGCGGTGTCCGGGGCGACCTACACCAGCACCGGCTACAAGCAGTCGCTCCAGTCGGCACTGGACCAGGCCGGTGGCTGAGTCGGTGGCCGAGTCCGCGGAAGCGCCCGCCCCGGTTCGCCATGCGGAGGAGGTCATGGGGACCGTCTTCTCCTTCGACGTCCGGGGCGGCGAGACCGATGCCGTACGGGACGCGCTCGACGAGGCCGTCGCCGCACTGCACCGGGCCGACGAGGTGTTCAGCACCTACCGCGACAGCAGCCAGGTCTCCCGGCTGGCCCGCGGTGAGCTGTCCGTCGAGGAGTGCGCTCCCGAGGTGGCCGAGGTGCTGGAACTGGGCGCCGAGGCGGAGCGGGTGAGCGACGGCTGGTTCAGCATGTCGTACCAGGGGCGCCTCGACCCGACCGGGATCGTCAAGGGCTGGGCCGCCGAACGGGCCGCCGGGCTGCTGGCGGCGGTACCCGGGGTGACCGGCGTGAGTGTGAACGGCGGCGGGGACGTCCAGCTGCGCGGTGCTCCGGGGCCGCAACGGCCTTGGCGCGTGGGCGTGTCCGATCCGCTCCGGCCCGGCGGGCTGGCCGCGGTGATCTCCGCGGCCGGGACGGACCGGCTGGCGGTGGCGACGTCCGGCACCGCCGAACGGGGCGCGCACATCGTGGATCCGCGTACGGGACGCTCCGCGGTGACCGACCTGGTGGCCGTGACCGTGGTCGGCCCGTCGCTGACCTGGTCGGACTGCTGGGCCACGGCCGCGTTCGCGATGGGTTCGCGGGAGGCGCTGAACTGGCTGGAGGGCCTGCCGGACGTGGAGGCGCTGCTGATCACGGCCGGCGACGAGGTGCGGTGCACCGGGGGGCTCGGGGCACGGCTGGGCTGACCTCGCCGACATGAGCGCGGATACGCCGCAAGCCACCGGGCAGCGACGGCCTCGGCACGTACGCGCACCGTCCGGTCCCGTGGCCGGTCGGTCGGCCGAGGCCATCGCCCCCGCCGCCCGGGAGCCGACCCGGTTCCCGGCGCTTCGCCCGCTCCTCCGGCGACAACGGGACGGCGGCTCACACCAGTTGGGACGCGCGGCCCCGCCTGCGGCACGAATTGGCCGGTTCCCTCACGAGCACGGGCCGCCGGATGCCCTGACGAGCAAGGGTCGCGGAATACCCTCACGAGCACGGGCCGCCGGATGCCCTCGGGGCACGGAATCGGCCCCTCGCGGCTCGGAAACCTCGGTCCCTCACAGCGCGAAAACCTCGGTCCTTCGGGACGCGGAAGCCTCGGCCCCTCGTGACACGGAACACGGAAACCCGCCAACCGTGCGGCAGGGACGGCCCGACCCCCGCAGTACCGGGCAGTTGACACCCTCACAGGACGAGGTGTCCGCAATTCCCCACGGCACGCGAGCACCTGATACGCCCTCAGCAACGGGCAGCGTCCGATTCGCTCACGCCAGAAACACCCGATGCGACCACGGCACGCACCGCCCGAATCCCCGCCTGACTGGACGGCCGACACCCCCGCACGACGAGAAGCCCGCAATCCCCTGCAACACGAGGGCAACACCTGACACACCCTCACTAACGGGCAGCGCCCGATGCGCTCATCCCAGAAACACCCGATGCGACCACGGCACGCACCGCCCGAATCCCCGCCTGACTGGACGGCCGACACCCCCGCACGACGAGAAGCCCGCAAGCCCCCGCGACACGAGGGCACCTGACATAGCCTCAGCAGCGGGCGGCGTCCGGCTCCGCGCGCCGCGGAACACCCGGCACACCCGGCGCACACGGTGCCCGGAACCGCCGTCGCGCGCAGCGCCAGGAACCCCGCACGCAGTGCCCGGACCCCCCAGGGCAAGGAGCACCGGACCCCTCGCGGAGCCGAAGAGCCCGGCTCCGGCGCAAGGCGCCTCAGTGGCCGTTCTGGGCCAGTCGCAGCAGGTGGTCCGCCAGGGCCTGGCCCCCGGTCGGGTTCCGGCTGATCAGCATCAGTGTGTCGTCGCCCGCGATCGTGCCCAGGATGTCGTGCAGTTCGGCCTGGTCGATCGCCGAGGCCAGGAACTGCGCCGCCCCCGGAGGGGTGCGCAGGACCACGAGGTTGGCGGAGGCCTCCGCGGAGATCAGCAGCTCCTGCGAGAGGCGCCGCATCCGCTCCTCCTTCGCCGACTCACCCAGCGGGGCCCGCGGGGTGCGGAAGCCGCCCTCGCTGGGGACCGCGTAGATGAGGTCGCCGTCCGTGTTGCGGATCTTCACCGCGTTCAGCTCGTCGAGGTCCCGGGAGAGCGTCGCCTGGGTGACGGTCAGTCCGTCGTCGGCGAGGAGCTTCGCCAACTGGCTCTGGGAACGGACCGGCTGCCGGTTGAGGATGTCCACGATCCGCCGGTGACGGGCGGTGCGGGTCTGCGGCAGGGCGGGCCCCCCGGTCTGCTCGTGATCCTGCGCCTGGCTCATCGTCGTCTCATTCCCCGGATCGTCCGTCCCCGTTGGCCACGTCCAGCACGCCGGGCAGCGCCCCGAGGAACGCGTCCACGTCGTCGTCGCCGAGATTCAGCGCCGGCATCAGCCGTACGACATCGGGTGCGGGCGCGTTCACGAGGAAGCCGGCGTCCTGAGCCGCCTGCTGCGCCTTCTGCGCGAGCGGCTCCGTGAGCACGATACCCAGGAGGAGGCCCGCGCCCCTGACGTGGTCGATCAACGGGTGCCCGAGAGACTCGATTCCGTCGCGCAGTTTTTCGCTCTGGTTCTTGACGTTCTCGAGGAGGCCGTCCTTCTCGATGGTGTCGAGGACGGCGAGTCCGGCCGCGCAGGCGACGGGGTTGCCGCCGAAGGTCGTCCCGTGGTGACCGGGCTGGAGCAGTTCGGCGGCGTCTCCGAAGGCGACGGTCGCGCCGAGCGGCAGTCCGCCGCCGAGGCCCTTGGCGAGGGTGACGACGTCCGGCAGGACGCCCTCGTGGGCCTGGTACTCGAACCAGTGCCCGGTACGGCCCACACCGGTCTGCACCTCGTCGAGGACGAGCAGCGCCCCGGCGGCGGCGGTGATCGCCCGGGCGGCCTTGAGATAGCCGGCCGGCGGGACGACGACGCCGTTCTCGCCCTGGACGGGCTCGATGATCACCAGCGCGGTCTCCTCGGTGACCGCGGCGGCCAGCGCCTGCGCGTCGCCGTAGGGCACGTGCGTGACATCGCCGGGCAGCGGCAGGAACGGCTCGCGCTTGCCGGACTGGCCGGTGAGCGCGAGGGCACCCATCGTGCGGCCGTGGAAGCCGCCGTCGGTGGCGACCATGTGGGTCCGCCCGGTCAGCCGGCCGATCTTGAAGGCGCCCTCGTTGGCCTCGGCGCCGGAGTTGCAGAAGTAGACCCTGCCGTCGCGGCCGAAGTGCTGGAGCAGCCGTTCGGCGAGGGCGACGGGCGGTTCGGCGACGAAGAGGTTGGAGACATGGCCGAGGGAGGCGATCTGCCTGCTGACGGCATCGACGACCGCCGGGTGCGCGTGGCCGAGGGCGTTGACCGCGATACCGCCGACGAAGTCGACGTACTCCTTGCCGTCGGCGTCCCACAGCCGGGTGCCCTCACCGCGCACGAGGGGCAGTCGCGGGGTGCCGTAGTTGTTCATGAGAGCGCCCTGCCACCGCTGGGTGAGCTCCGCGTTGGTCGCGGTGCCGGTCATGCGTCCCCCTCGTCGTCCGGCACGACCATCGTGCCGATGCCCTCGTCGGTGAAGATCTCCAGCAGGATCGAGTGCTGGACCCGGCCGTCGATGACACGGGCGGTGGTGACGCCGTTGCGTACGGCGTGCAGACAGCCCTCCATCTTCGGCACCATGCCGGAGGACAGCTCCGGCAGGAGCTTCTCCAGCTGGGAAGCGGTGAGGCGGCTGATCACCTCGTCGCTGTGCGGCCAGTCCTCGTAGAGACCCTCGACGTCCGTGAGGACCATGAGGGTTTCGGCTCCCAGTGCCGCAGCGAGTGCCGCAGCCGCCGTATCAGCATTGACGTTGTAGACATGTCCGTCATCCTGACTACGGGCGATCGACGAGACGACCGGGATGCGGCCGTCGGCGAGCAGTGCCTCGATCGCGCCCGTGTCGATCGAGGTGATCTCGCCCACCCGCCCGATGTCGACCAGTTCGCCGTCGATCTCGGGCCGGTGCTTGGTTGCGGTGATGGTGTGCGCGTCCTCGCCGGTGAGGCCGACGGCGAGCGGGCCGTGCTGGTTGAGCAGCCCGACCAGCTCGCGCTGGACCTGTCCGGCGAGCACCATGCGCACGACGTCCATGGCGTCCTCGGTGGTGACCCGCAGGCCCGCCTTGAACTCGCTGACGATGCCGTGCCGGTCGAGGGCCGCGCTGATCTGCGGGCCGCCGCCGTGCACGACGACGGGCTTGAGACCCGCGTGCCGCAGGAACACGATGTCCTGCGCGAACGCCGCCTTCAGCTCCTCGTCGATCATGGCGTTGCCGCCGAACTTGACGACGACGGTCTTGCCGTTGTGCCGGGTCAGCCACGGCAGCGCCTCGATGAGGATCTGGGCCTTGGGCAGCGCGGTGTGCTTGCGCGTGATGCTCATGACGAGTACGCGCTGTTCTCGTGGACGTAGTCCGCGGTGAGGTCGTTGGTCCAGATGGTGGCGGTCTCGGGACCGGCCGCGAGGTCGGCGACGATGTGCACCTCGCGGTAGCGCATGTCGACCTTGTCGCGGTCCTCGCCGACGCCGCCGCTCTTGCACACCCACACGCCGTTGATGGCCACGTTGAGCTGGTCGGGCTCGAAGGCGGCGGAGGTGGTGCCGATGGCGGACAGCACCCGTCCCCAGTTGGGGTCCTCGCCGTGGATGGCGCACTTGAGGAGGTTGTTGCGGGCGATGGAGCGGCCCACCTCGACGGCGTCCTCCTCGCTCGCGGCGTTGATCACCTCGACCTTGATGTCCTTGCTGGCGCCCTCGGCGTCGCGGATGAGCTGCTGACCGAGATCGTCGCAGACGGTGCGGACGGCCTCGGCGAACTCCGCGTACCCGGGGGTGACGCCGGAGGCCCCCGAGGCCAGCAGGAGCACGGTGTCGTTGGTGGACATGCAGCCGTCGGAGTCGACGCGGTCGAAGGTCGTGCGGGTCGCGGCCCGCAGCGCCCCGTCCAGTACGTCGCTGTCGAGGTCGGCGTCGGTGGTGAGGACGACGAGCATGGTGGCCAGGCCGGGGGCGAGCATGCCCGCGCCCTTGGCCATGCCGCCGACGGTCCAGCCGTCCCGGGTGACGACGGACGTCTTGTGGACGCTGTCGGTGGTCTTGATGGCGATGGCGGCCCTCTCGCCGCCGTGCTCGCTCAGAGTGGCGGCCGCGGCCTCGACGCCCGGCAGGAGCTTGTCCATGGGCAGGAGTACGCCGATGAGTCCCGTCGAGGCGACCGCGACCTCGGCGGCGCTGTGGCCGAGCGTGTCCGCGACCTTCTCCGCGGTGGCGTGCGTGTCCTGGAAGCCCTTCGGCCCGGTGCAGGCGTTGGCGCCGCCGGAATTGAGGACGACGGCGGAGACCTGGCCGCTCTTGAGGACCTGCTCGGACCACAGGACCGGCGCGGCCTTCACGCGGTTGGAGGTGAAGACGCCGGCGGCGGTGCGGCGGGGCCCGTCGTTGACCACGAGGGCCAGGTCCGGGTTGCCGTTCGCCTTGATCCCGGCGGCGATGCCCGCCGCCGTGAATCCCTTGGCTGCCGTGACGCTCACGGTGCGACTCCGATCGTGGAAAGCCCGGTGGTCTCGTCGAGCCCGAGGGCGATGTTCATGCTCTGGACGGCACCGCCCGCGGTGCCCTTGGTCAGGTTGTCGATGGCGCTGATCGCGATGATGCGGCCCGCCGCCTCGTCGAATGCGACCTGCACCTGAACGGCGTTGGAACCGTAGACGGACGCCGTGGCGGGCCAGCGGCCCTCGGGGAGCAGATGGACGAAGGGCTCGTCGGCGAAGGCCTTCTCGTAGGCGGCGCGCACGGCTTCGGCGGTGACGCCGGGCCGGGCCTTGGCGCTGCACGTGGCGAGGATGCCGCGGGGCATCGGGGCGAGCGTGGGCGTGAAGGAGACGGTGACCGGCTCGCCGGCGGCCGCACCGAGGTTCTGGATCATCTCGGGGGTGTGCCGGTGGCCGCCGCCGACGCCGTACGGCGACATGGAGCCCATGACCTCGCTGCCGAGCAGATGGGCCTTGGGCGCCTTGCCCGCGCCGGACGTGCCGGAGGCGGCGACGATCACGGCCTCGGCCTCGGCCAGGCCGGCCGCGTACGCCGGGAAGAGGGCGAGCGAGGCGGCCGTCGGGTAGCAACCGGGCACCGCGATGCGCTTGGACCCCTCCAGCGCGGCGCGGCCGCCCGGCAGTTCGGGGAGGCCGTAGGGCCAGGTCCCGGCATGCGCGGAGCCGTAGAACCGCTCCCAGTCGGCCGCGTCCTTGAGCCGGAAGTCGGCGCCCATGTCGACGACGAGGACGTCCGGACCGAGCCGCTCGGCGACGGCGGCGGACTGCCCGTGGGGCAGGGCGAGGAAGACGACGTCGTGCCCGGCGAGCACCTCGGGGGTGGTCTCCTGGAGCACCCGGTCGGCCAGCGGCAGCAGATGCGGCTGGAGCGCGCCCAGTTCCTGCCCGGCGTTGGAGTTGCCGGTCAGGGCGCCGATCTCGATCTCGGGGTGTGCCAGGAGCAGCCGCAGGACCTCTCCGCCCGCGTATCCGCTCGCCCCGGCCACCGCTGCTCGTACCGCCATGTCACCCTCCTCCTGGATGGCATGACTATACGTCGCGATGCACGTTTATGCAATCATCCGGACGGCACCCGCTTCGGAGTCCATGACCCAGCGGGAGACCACGAACGTCACCGGGATCGCCGCCATGGACGCGACGAGGGGAGCGAACCGGCTCCCCTGGTGCAGGACGCCGACGATCACGTACACACCTGCCGTGGTGATCAGGAAATTGGCCGCATTCGTCAGGGGAAACAGCAGGAATTTACGCCAGGTCGGCCGCGTCCGGTAGGTGAAGCGCGCATTCAGAAAGAAGGAGCCGGTCATGCTGAGAAGAAACGCAAGCACATGGGCGCCGAGATAAGGCAAGGGGATGAGAAACAGGAGGTAAAAACCGTAGTACGTGGCCGTGTTGATCACACCGATCGCGGCGAAGGTGAGAATCTGCCGCCGCACCGGGCGCGAGGTCACAGGGCGCGAGGTCGCGGTGCGCATCAGGGAATCAGGTCCTTCACTCGTTCCACGTTGGTCGCCTTCACCAGGAAGTGCGGACGCCCCTTCACCTCGTAGTAGATCCGGCCCGTGTACTCCCCGATGACCCCCAGCATGGTCATCTGGACGCCCGCGAGGGCCGTGACGGCGGTGACGACCGTCACGTAGCCGGGTGTCTCCACGCCGTTGACGAGCGCCGCGCCCACGATCCACGCCGTGTACAGCCCGGCGCACAGCAACAGGGTCATACCAAGGTAGAGGGCGGCCCGCAGCGGGCGGTTGTTGAACGAGAGCAGTCCGTCGATTCCGTAGTTGAGTAGGCCCCGGAAGCTCCACGAGCTGCGGCCGTGCTCGCGCACGGCGTTCTCGTACTCGAAGGTGACAGCGGGGAACCCCACCCAGGCGAACAGGCCCTTGGAGAAGCGGTTGGTCTCGGTGAGCGCCAGGATCGCGTCCACCACACGGCGGGACAGGAGCCGGAAGTCACCGGCTCCGTCCACGAGTTCCACGTCGACGAGCCGGTTGACGAGCCGGTAGTACAGGCGCGCGGTGACCGTGCGCAGCATCCCGTCGCCGCTGCGGGTGCGCTTGGCGATGACCTGGTCGTAGCCCTGTCCGTGCAGCTCCACCATGCGTGTGATCAGTGCCGGCGGGTGCTGGAGGTCGGAGTCCATGACGATCACGGAGTCTCCCGAGGCGTGGCGCAGACCGGCCAGCAGCGCCGCCTCCTTGCCGAAGTTGCGGCTGAAGGAGACGTACCGCACGCGCGGGTCGAGGTCCGCGAGCCTCTTCAGGACGGCGAGCGTACGGTCGCGGCTGCCGTCGTCGACGTAGACGAACTCCATGTCGTGACCGCGTGGCAGAAGTTCGTCCGCGCGGTCGCGGCTGCCGTCGTCGACGTAGACGAACTCCATGTCGTGACCGCGTGGCAGAAGTTCGTCCGCGACCCGCTGGACATGGTCGTGGAAACGCTCGATGACGTCTTCCTCGTTGTAACAGGGTGCGACGATCGAGATGAGCATGGTTCTCCCCCTGGAGCGCGCTGTCAGAGCGCCGGTCGCGCGCCGGCGCGGGCGGGTGGACGAGTGGTCGTGGAGCGTGCCGCGGCACGCCGTCCGCGGACGGCGGTGAGGGCGCCGAGCAGGGCCAGGCCCAGCAGTGCCACGCCCCCGACCGCCGTGCCCAGCCGGAGACCGGGCGGGTGGAACGTGCAGGTGAGGCTGGTCGAGGAACCGTCGAGCGGCACGGCGATCAGCCCGTGGTAGTCCCGGGCGGGTACGGCGGCGCCGTCGCCCGTGGCGCAGCGCCAGCCGGCGATCCTCGGGGCCGCGACGACCGCGATTCCCCTGCTGCCCGCGGGAAGCCGGGCCCGGACGGTGCCGTCGGAGACGGTCACCTCGGTGGCGCCGGTGGCCTTGAGCCGTTCGACCGCGGTGCGCAGCCGGCCGGTGTCCAGACAGCCGACCGCGCCGTCCGGGACGAGGCTCGGCCGGTCCGGGGCCAGGTCGATCCGCAGCTGTCCGGAGGCGGGCACCCGGCCGAGCCGCTGCATGGAGGCGATCATGGTGACGGGATAGTCGGACCGGAACCGTCCGTTCGGGCCGTGCACGGAGGCGTCGGCCAGGCGTGCGGTGCCCGAGAAGTACGGCGCCCACAGGTAGACCTCGCTGCCGGCCCGGCAGCGGGCCGTGATCGTCGGCTGCCGTGCGGCGGTGGCGTCCGGGAGGGCCTCCAGGCGCCGGCCCGGCCGCCAGTCGTCGCTGCGGTCCGGGACTGTCCCGTCGCCAGTACGCACGGTCAGGCGGGGCACTGTGTAGACGCGGGTGCCCAGCAGCAGCTCCTGGTTGCGGTACGGCGACGGCCCGAAGGCGAGGACGTCCGTACGGCCCCCGTGCGTGCCGGCTCCGGACGGCCGCACCGTGACCAGGGGCGGCGCCTGCTGCCGGGTCACGGTCGTCCGGCTGCCGTCCTGGGGGAAGCGTGTCTGGTGCGGGTCCGGCGGGGAGTGCACCCGGGCGCCGACGGAGAAGAGCGCGTCCGTGACGGCGTTGTCCAGGCTCTGCACATTGCGGCCCCGCGAGGTCCAGCCGTCCCCGAGGGCGGTGAGCGTGCGGCTGAGGACGTCGGAGGTGAGGCTGCTGTAGTACTGGGCGCCCTGGCCCCCCACCTCCATCGGGTCGTTGCCGACGGTCTGTTCCCGGCCCGGTTCGGTGCGGTACCGGGGCCAGTCGTCGGCGCCGGCGATCGCCTCCGACTGGGTCTGCTGGCGTGCGCCCCAGGGGACGTGGTTGTCCATGTGGGTGACCCGCGCCCGCGTGGCCACGGCGGAGGTTGCGGTGGCCTCGCCGATCTGCCCGCCGAGAAGCAGGGCCGCGGCCAGCGCGGTGCAGAGCCGGCCGTCCATGCCCCACCCGCCGTCCGCCCGGCCCAACAGGGCCAGCCCGGCCAGCGCGGCCAGGGCGGCGAGCAGGGCGATCGGCAGCGTGAAGGAATGGCGTGCCGGTGCGCTTCCGGCCGCGACGGCCGTGATCAGTGCGAGCAGTCCGGCCGCCGCGCCCAGCGCGCGCAGGTCGGGCGGGCCGTACGAGAGCGCGGTCCAGGCGGAGATCACCAGCAGCCCGCACAGCACGAAGGTCTGCCGGTACGCGCTGCCCTGCGGGGTGGCGAAGGCGTGCCAGACCAGGTGGGTCGGCTCCCATCGCATCGACAGCGTCACCGCCACCACCAGCAGGGTCCATCCGGCGCGCACCCGCCGGGGAACCGCCCGGTGGAAGGGCAGGGCGAGGGCGAGCAGCAGCGCCGCCGTGCCCACGTAGACGGCCGGACTGCTGAAGCTGTACGACGTCGGCAGCAGGTGGGCCAGCAGGTACGCGGTCGCCAGCGGCCTGAACTGGGTGACCCGGCCCGGATGTGCGTGCCTGGTCCCGAAATACACGACGGCGACCAGCGGTGCGGCCAGGCCGATGCCGAGCACGGTGCTCAGTCCCGCCCGGCTTGCCGCCGCGATCCGCCGCCGCGGCGGGAGGCCGGACAGCCACAGCCGCAGCGCCAGCACCAGACCGGCGCCGAGGGTGGCCATGTACGCGGTGTAGAAGTTGGCGATCCAGGCGACCGCCACGATCAGCGTGCCGAGCACCGGTCGCCGTCCGTTCAGCGCCCACTCGCCGACCAGGCACAGCAGCGGCAGGGCGACGAGGCCGTCCAGCCACATGGGGTTGACCGCGGCCGTCAGCACGCTCCAGCCGCACAGGGCGTAGGAGGCGCCGAGCAGCCCCGCCGCCCACCAGCGGCCGGGGCGCAGGGCGAGCAGCAGCCAGGCCATGGCCGCTCCGGCGCACGCCGTCTTGAGCACGGTGATCACATAGACCGCGAGGTCGATCTCGTCCCTCGGGAACACCACCACGAGCAGGGCGAACGGACTGCTGAGGTACGTGCCGAGGTCGGGCAGGAAGCTGGAGCCGAATCCGGACTGCCAGTTCACCAGCAGGCCGCCGTCGGCCCTTCCGTGCAGCAGGTCCCACAGGTGGGCGTGGAACGGTACGTACTGGTTGCCCAGGTCGCTGACGTTGCGGGTGCGGGGCCCGAAGGGGTAGCTGCGTGCCACGGCGTCGGCGGCGCAGCACACGAGGACCGCGACAGCGGCCGCGAGCAGGGCGGCGGCCTGCTGCGGCCCGACCGCCGGGCGGCGCGACCACAGCGGAGTACGGCGCTCTCGGGTCCGGTCGGACGCCGGATCGGAGGGCGGCGCGGGCGCCGACTGCGGCTCCGGACGGACGGTCGGTTTCACACCCTGTTCCTGTACGGACGACGCCCCGGGCTCCTGTGAGGAATGCCACACGAAAGGGCGGTGGGTAAAGTCGGGCGTTCCATTGTCGGCAGGCTCCCAGGGGAAGTGGCGCGCATGGCGTCTCGTCCAGGGGTGTCACTCCCCCGCATTACTGATTCGCCGCCTTAGACGGACTGGGATTCCGAATGGTTGTGCCCCGTCGGGAATTGGTGAGGGTCCTTTCGAAATCGGACGCGGATCTCACGAAAGTCACGATGAACACCCGGGAAACAGAAATAGTCCCGCACGGGGATCGGAAGTGAAGGAAAGTGGCACGGCGGCCGGCTTGTCTTGGAGCGCGCTCCAAGTTCTACGGTCTTCCCATGACCGGCGGAGAGCCCTCTCCCGCAGCCGGGGCCATCGCCTCGCGTCGACCGACCCGACCGAGGCACCGTGCCGGAAACGCCGCGCGCCGGACGACACGATCGACCGCTACGAACGGGCCGCTCCCCGGGGAACGGCCGGGAACGGATGACAGGACATGAGCGAGCACACCACCCGCGACGAGCGTTTCGCCCACGGTCTGGAGGTCCTGAACCGGGTCGACGGCGAGGCCGGCCGGCGGGTCGTCGACTCCCTCGCGGACGTCAGCCCGGAACTCGGCCACCAGGTCGTCGCCTGGGCCTTCGGCGAGATCTACGACCGTCCCGGACTCGCCGCGCGCGACCGCCAGCTGGTGACACTGGGCATGCTGACCGCCCTCGGCGGCTGCGAGGCCCAGCTCCACGTGCACGTGAACGCGGCACTGAACGTGGGCCTCACCCCCGAGGAGATCACCGAGGCGCTGCTGCACTCCGCCGTCTACTGCGGCATGCCGAAGGCGCTGAACGCGACCTTCGCCGCGAAGCAGGTGTTCGCCGAGCGCGGGCTGCTGCCGCTGGGGCAGCGGCCCGCCGAGGACCCGGCCACCTCAGCCTGATCCGCAGGAAGGTGACGGAGTTCGCCGGGGAGGAGGGGGAAGGTGGACGTGAACCGGTCGGCGACCCCGGTGAACGTCGAGGTCACCGGCGCGACCGCGGTCGCCGTCTGCGTGCTCACCGCCTCCGGCGCGAAGGGGGCATGAGCGTGTCAGTGGGGTGTCCGACAGCCCGTAGGGTCGACGGCGGGGACGCGCCGCCGTCGGCGACGCGAGGCGCCGACCGAGGAGGGATGGCGATGGGCGAGTTCTGGCCCGTGCCCGACGTACTGGCCCATCTGGCCGGGCGCTGGCGGGTGGAGCGCACCGTGCGGGATCTCAGCGGCGGCGACGAGGGCCGTTTCGAGGGCGCCACCGTCTTCGGCCCGCTGGACGGCGGTGGGCTGCTGCACCACGAGAGCGGCGTCTTCGTCTGGCGGGGGGTCGCCCGGCCCGCCGAGCGGACCCTGCGGTTCCTGCCCGGCGCGGCCCCGGGCACGGCGGACGTACGGTTCGCGGACGGGCGGGCCTTCCACGACCTGGACCTGTCGTCAGGACGGTATGTGGCCGACCACCCCTGCGCCGCCGACTTCTACCGGGGCGAGTTCACCGTCCGGGACGCCGGCCACTGGCGCACGGTCTGGCGCGTCGGCGGCCCCGCGAAGGACCTCGTCCTCACCACCGACTACGTCCGCGAGGACTGAGCGGACCCGGGGTCGAAGCGCAGGTTCCAGCGGCTCGCCTGGCCCGTGACGGTGATCGTCGACAGCGGGCGCACGTCGACGTTCCAGTACGTCGAGGGCGGCGACTTCAGGGCGTACACCAGGGCGGCTCGGATCACCGAGGGCTCGGCCACGGCGACGATACGGCCGCCGTCCTCGACCGGGCGGGTGTCCAGCCAGCCGCCGACCCGGGAGATGAACGCGAGCAATGACTCCCCGCCGTGCGGGTTGGAGCGCGGGTCGGAGAGCCACGCGTCCACGGCCTCCGGCTCCCGGGCCATCGCCTCACCGAGGGTCAGCCCGCGCCAGCGGCCCATGTCACAGTCCCGCAGGGCGAGCTGCACGAGCGGCGCGTAGCCGAGGGCGTCCCCGGTGGCACGGCTGCGCGGGGTCGGCGAGCAGTAGCGCAGCTCCGCGGCGGCGAGCGGCAGCAGTCCGCCGGCGGCGCGCTGCACCTCCTCCCAGCCCGCCTGGTCCAGCGGCCGGTCGTCCTCGAAGCGTTCCGCGAGCAACGGGGAACTGCGCGCGGCGGCGACGAATGTGAGCCGAAGTGGCATGCGGCGATCGTGAGCCGCGAGAGTCCGCTGGTCAAGGGGTGCTGACGGGGATTTACCGAGGGTGCGCCAAGTCTTGTCCCAAGGTCAGGACCTGCCGGACCTACCGGACGATCCACGCGAAAGCCTCACTCGAAGACGAGCGCCATCCAACGGTCGGGCCGCTCCAGCGCCCGAAAGCCCAGCTTCTCGTAGACCCCGTGGGCGTCGTGGGTGGCGAGCAGGACGCGCCGCAGCCCGTACGGCCGGACCTGCTCGCGCACGGCTCCCACCAGGGCCGTACCGATCCCCTTGCCCCGCACCGACGGATGCACGTACACGTCGCACAGCCAGGCGAAGGTCGCCCGGTCGGTGACAACCCGCGCATAAGCGACCTGTTCACCCGAAACCGTGTCGTACACCCCGAAGTTGAGGGACCCGGCGATCGCCCGGTCCTGCTGCTCGCGCGGCCGGCCGATCGCCCAGTACGCGTCGGCGGACAGCCAGCGGTGCACGCGCTCGGCGTCGATCCGGTCGGGGTCGGTGGAGATCTCGTAGCCCTCGGCGAGGCTCGGGGTATCGGTCATGGCGGGATCCTCACAAGCTCAGACACCGCGTGTCGAACGGTTTCCCGATCGCGGCAGCACCTCGTCGCAAGCGGTCCGCAGCCGCCGTACGCCCTCCGTGATCTCGCCGGTCCCCGCGACCGCCGCGAAGCTCAGCCGGAGGTGCCCGGCCGGGGGTTCGGCGCTGAAGTACGGCCGGCCGGGGGTCAGCGCGACGCCCGCGCGCAGGGCGGCGGCGGTCAGGGCGGTCTCGTCGGCGCCGTCGGGCAGGCGCAGCCACAGGTGGTAGCCGCCGGACGGGATGTGCGGCAGGGCGAGTTCGCTCAGGTGCAGGCGCAGGGCGCCCGTCATCGTGTCGCGGCGGGTGCGCAGTTCCGCCGAGATCGCCCGCAGGTGCCGCGGCCAGGCGGGCGAGCCGACGAGTTCCAGCGCCGCCTCCTGGAGCGGCCGGGGGACGAAGAAGGTGTCGACCACCTGGATGGCGCGCAGCCGCTCCAGGACCGGGCCGCGCGCGGCCAGGGCGCTGACCCGGAAGCTCGGCGACGTGGCCTTGGTGAGCGAACCGACATGGACGACGACGCCGTCCGGATCGTCCGCGACGAGCGGGCGCGGCAACTCCCCCGCGTCCTCGTGCACGAGCCGCCGGACGAAGTCGTCCTCGACGACGAACGCGCCCGCCTCGCGCGCGATGCGCAGCACCTCGCCGCGGCGGGCCGGGGCGAGCACGGCGCCGGTCGGGTTCTGGAACAGCGGCTGGCAGACGAGGACGCGGGCGCCGGTGGCCCGGAACGCGTCGGCGAGCAGGTCCGGGCGCACCCCGTCGGCGTCCACGGGGACCGGCACCGGGCGCAGGCCCGCCGCACGGGCGATGGCCAGCATGCCGGGGTAGGTGGGCGACTCCACGAGCACCGGGGCGCCGGGCGGCGCCAGCGCGCGCAGCGCGGTGGTCAGCGCGGACTGGCCGCCGGACGTGACCAGCACCTCGGCAGCCGTGACCGATCCGCCGATGCCGCGCGCGAACCACTCCCGCAGCTCCGGCAGCCCCTCCATGGGCGGCCGCCCCCAGGCCCCGGGACGGCGCCCGGCGCGTGACAGGGCGGCGGCCATGGCCCGCTCGGGCTGGAGCGAGGGGTGCAGATAGCCGCCGTTGAACTCGATCACCCCGGGCGGCGGCGCGGCCAGCGAGACCGTGACCCCGGAGGCGTCCACCGTGCGCGGGACGAGGTCGGCGCCATCCGCGCTGAGGGCGACCTCCTGCCAGGAGGTGTCGCCGACGGGTTCGGTCCTGGCGCGCGGGCGCGCGCGGAACGCGCCGGCTCCGGGCCGGGTGACCACCAGCCCCTCGGCGGCCAGCTGCGCGAGGGCGCGCGAGACGGTCACCGGGCTCACCCGGAACCGTTCGACGAGGGCCCGGCTCGACGGGAGCTTTCCACCAGGAGAGTAGCGGTCAAGCTCGCGTCGCAGCTGATTCGCCAGTTCACCGACACTGCTACGCTCTTGCATGAGAGCACAGAGTAGCGCTACTACCGCGACCCGGATAGCGGTCGACACCCCCTCCGCCGGAACGTCCGCGGGGCTGGCCCAGGCCGCCCTCGGTGTGCTCGCCTTCTCCCTCACCTTCCCGGCCACCGCCTGGGGCCTGGAGGGATTCGGCCCCTGGGCCCTGGTGTCCGTGCGCAGCGTCCTCGCGGCCGTGATCGCGGGCGGCTGCCTGCTCGCGCTGCGCGTGCCGCGGCCGGCCCGCGCGCACTGGCCCGGGCTCGCGGTCGTCGCCGCCGGGGTCGTCCTCGGCTTCCCGCTGCTCACCACGCTCGCCCTGGAGACGTCCACCACCGCGCACGCCGCCGTCGTGGTCGGGCTGCTCCCGCTCACCACCGCGCTGCTGTCCGCCCTGCGGGTCGGTGCCCGACCCTCGCGCACCTTCTGGGTGGCGTCGCTGGCGGGCGCCGCCGCCGTGGCCGCCTTCACCGCGCAGCAGAGCGGGGGCGCTCTGTCCTCCGCCGACCTGTACCTCTTCGGCGCCCTGCTGGTGTGCGCGGCCGGCTACACCGAGGGCGGCCGGCTGGCCCGGGTGCTGCCGGGCTGGCAGGTGATCGGCTGGGCGCTGGTGCTGTGCCTGCCCCTCACCCTGCCCGTCGCCGCCGTCGCCCTCGCCCACCGGCCGGCGCACCTGACCGCGCACAGTGTCGCGGGGCTGCTGTGGGTCGCGGCCGGCTCGCAGTTCCTGGGGCTGGTCGTCTGGTACCGGGGCATGGCGGCGATCGGCATCCCCAAGGCGAGCCAGTTGCAGTTGGCGCAGCCGCTGCTCACACTGGTGTGGTCGGTGCTGCTGCTCGGCGAGCACCTCACGCCGGCCGCCCCGTTGACGGCCGCCGCCGTACTCGTCTGCATCGCCGTCACCCAGCGGGCGCGCGGCTGAGCGCGCACCGGCGAGGAGGTCCTGAGATGCGCGCAACCAAAGGCGACCAGCTTGTCCAGCACGGCAGGGTGGTCGGCCAGCACGATCAGGTGTCGGAAGTCGTCGAGGTGATGGGCACGGAGGGCAACCCGCCCTACCGGGTCCGCTTCGCCGACGGGCACGAGGCAGTCATGTCCCCCGGTCCCGACTGCGAGGTCCGCCACCCGAACCGGGACCGGTGAGTCAGCGCGGGGGTTTCGCCGGCTGCCGGTAGTGGTCGGCGACCACCCGCGCCATGGCCCCGATCCGGTCCTTCGACACCTCTCGGGCGGCGAAGAAGACGTGCCCCCGCACCTCCGGGTGGCGCGCGGCGAGGGTGAGGTGACGGGACAGTTCGGCCGGGTCCTGCCAGGCCTTGGGCTGCGCCGGGTCGCCCGCCTTGTACAGCGCCTCGCCCAGGTACAGCTGCGTCTTCGTGCCCCGCGCGACCTCCGCCCACCAGGGCACGAGCTTGGCGTAGTCGGCGGCGGACAGGCCGATGTTCCAGTACAGCTGCGGGACCAGGTAGTCGATCCAGTGCTTGCGGACCCAGGTCCGGGTGTCCGCGTACAGGTCGTCGTACGTCTGCACGCCCGCCCGGGTGTCGGAGCCGAGCCGGTCCGTGGCGGCGTTGCGCCACACCCCGAAGGGGCTCACGCCGAACCGGGTGCCGGGCCGGACCCGCTTGACCCGGGCCGCCATCTCGCGCACCAGCCGGTTGATGTTGTCACGGCGCCAGGCAGCCCGGTTCGGGAAGGCACCGCCGTGCGCGTCGTAGGCGGCGTCGTCGTCGAAGCTCTGGCCCGCCACCGGATACGGATAGAAGTAGTCGTCGAAGTGCACCGCGTCGACCGGGTACCGGGCGACGGCGTCGAGCATCGCGTCCTGGACGAAGGCGCGCACCTGGGGCAGCCCCGGGTTGTAGTACAGCTTCCCGCCGTACCGCACCACCCAGTCCGGGTGCCGCCTGGCCGGGTGGGAGGCGACCAGTCGCGCCGGGTCGGCGTGCAGGGCGATCCGGTACGGGTTGAACCAGGCGTGCAGCTGGAGCCCGCGGGCATGGGCCTCCGTGACGGCCGTGCCGAGCGGGTCCCAGCCCGGGTTCTTGCCCTGGGTGCCGGTCAGGTACTGCGACCACGGCTCGTGCGGGGAGGGCCACAGCGCGTCCGCCGACGGCCGCACCTGGAAGACCACCGTGTTGAGCCGGTCGCGCACCGCCCGGTCCAGATGGGCGATCAGTTCGGTGCGCTGCGCGGCCGCCGTCAGCCCGGAGCGGGAGGGCCAGTCGCGGTTGGTCACCGTCGCCAGCCACACGCCCCGCATCTCCTCGGCGGCCCGCCGCCGCCCCGAGTCCAGCGGCCCGGTCCGCGCCGCCGCTCCTGTGGTCGTCAGCGCCGTCAGCGCCGCCAGCGCGAAGACACGCCGGGTCGGTCGCCCCATGCCGTACACCCCCAGTGCGCCCTGGATCCGCGTCGTCACGGACCGTCTGCGCGCCCCAGAATGCCGCACCCGGGCGATCGATCATCGATACTTGGCGGTAACGTGCACGAACGGAGCAGGCACCGAACCACGGCGCTCTGCCCCAGCCGTAGATCAGCGCAGCGAAAGGGACGATGTGACCGACATCGAACGCGTCGGAGTGGTGGGCTGCGGCCAGATGGGAGCGGGCATCGCCGAGGTCTGCGCCCGTTCCGGCCTGGACGTCAAGGTCGCCGAGACGACGGGCGAAGCCCTGGAGTACGGCCGGACCCGGCTGTTCACCTCCCTGGCCAAGGCAGCCGAGCGCGGCAAGATCTCCGAGGAGGAGCTGGCGCAGACGCAGGCGCGGCTCAGCTTCACCACCGACCTCGGCGAGTTCGCGGACCGCGATCTGGTGATCGAGGCGGTCGTCGAGAACGAGCAGGTCAAGACGGAGATCTTCCAGGTCCTGGACCAGGTCGTGACCCGCCCGGACGCCATCCTGGCCTCCAACACCTCCTCCATCCCGCTGGTGCGGCTGGCGGTCGCCACCTCGCGGCCGGACCAGGTCGTCGGCATCCACTTCTTCAACCCGGCCCCGGTGCAGCAGCTCGTCGAGCTGATCCCGGCGCTGACCACCTCCGAGGGCACGCTCGGCCGGGCGCAGCTGTTCGCCGAGAAGGTGCTCGGCAAGCACGCCATCCGCGCCCAGGACCGGTCCGGCTTCGTGGTCAACGCGCTGCTGATCCCGTACCTGCTCTCCGCGATCCGGATGTTCGAGTCGGGCATCGCCAGCCGCGAGGACATCGACAACGGCATGGAGCTGGGCTGCGCCCACCCGATGGGCCCGCTGAAGCTGTCCGACCTGATCGGCCTGGACACGGTCGCCTCGGTGGCCTACTCGATGTACGAGGAGTACAAGGAGCCGCTGTACGCCGCTCCCCCGCTGCTCCAGCGCATGGTCGACGCGGGACGGCTGGGCCGGAAGTCCGGCTCCGGCTTCTACACCTACGGCTGATCCTCCGCCGGTCACACCCAGCTACGCCCGCGGGCCCCGCCCCCGAAACCGGGCCGGGCCCGCGGCAATCACACCCCCGGTGGCCCTAGGGCACGCCAAAGCCACGCCCCCCCACACCC
>NZ_JBHWCC010000041.1:0-94425 GCF_042735715.1 Streptomyces sp. NPDC059582 | reverse complement strand
GCGCCATTGATGCTGATATCGAAATAAACGTTGCTCATAGCCCCCATCCTGCCACCCCCACACCACACCCCGACCACACGGGGTACCGGCACACCCCCACACCACCCGACAGCACCAACACTGGCGGCCACCGACACACACCACCCAGCCGACCACGCACCCGGCACACGACACGGACCGCGCCTGATCCGGCAAGCGGCGTCCATCCCGACCGTCAGCCGCGTAGGCGCGGGCCCGCTCAAGCAGGCATCCCTCGGCGCCGATGCGGGCGACGCCCATCCAAAGCCGTGCCCCGGGCTCCCCCGTTCTGAACGGGGGACGGTCCCACCAGGTGAGGGCCGCCATCGCCCGTACCACCAGCACGAGGCAGGTGAGCAGGCGGAGGACGACGGCTCCACTTTGAGTAGGCGACGCCGGCGTGATGATCGGTGTCGTAACCGGGTGCGGCCCTCGGGTCTGCTTGCACTGGTTGACGCAATGATTTGAGGACTCGGCGGTGACGGCGGCCGCCTCGGATCTCACGAGGAGACGGGCGGCCGCCGCTTTCCGGCGCCGGTGTTAGCGGACGTCGACGAAGTCACCCGCGGGCGCGGCCGGGGTGGCGACCGTGACGCCCTCGTACAGGTAGCGGAAGTCGCCGTCGACCGTGGCCTTGACCGTGGTCTTCAGGTTCCCCGCGGAATCCGACTTGATGGTCTTCAGCGTCGTGTAGACGGTGGAGCCCTTCTTGCGGAACTGGAGCTTGACCGGCTGGTTGGTGAAGCCGCGGTAGGTGTTGGTCTCCCAGTCCGCGCGGGTCAGCCTGCCCGTGACCGTGAGGGTCTTGCCCTTCTTCACCGGCTCCGGCGCGGCGTTCACCGACAGTCCGGTACCGCGCTGGACCAGCGTGGTGCCGAGGGTGCCGTTGTCCGCGAATCCGACCTTGGTGAAGTCGAAGTCCGTGGAGGTGGGGTCCTGGCCGTTGAAGGCGATGGCGTCGGCGCCGACGTGCCAGGTGCCCGCCTCGGGGTTCAGCAGGTCGCCCTCGTTCGGGTAGATGTCGATGGTGCCCTTGCAGGCGGCGGTGGTCGCCGAGGTGACCGTGCAGGTGGCGAAGTCGTAGCCGAACAGGAAGTTGTCGGGCAGGGTGTAGGAGCCCCGGTAGAGGAAAGGCTCCGTGAAGAAGTCGTACGCCGTGATGTCCACGTCGGTGCCGTGGGTCATCGTGTAGGTGACCGACGTGGCGACATGGGCGGTCGGGCCGACCTTGACCGACTTGACGATCTTGAGGTTGGAGAACTTCACGTCCATGGCGTACGGACCGTCGTCGTCCGGGGCGGGGGCCCGGAAGCCGGTCTTGCCCGACGCGGCGTGGGCGGCAGCGAAGATCTTCGCCACCTCCGCGCGCGAGGGCGCCGCGGCATCGGCGTGCGCGGCCGGCACGACGAAAGCGGAGAGAGCCAGGGCGCCGGTAGCGGCGGCCACAGTGGCACGAATGCGCATGCATTTCCCCAGTGAGGAGAAGGGGCCCACACGGCGGTCGTCACGCATCGCTCGTACCGCCGCTGCGGCCCTGATGATGAGGAGTCTGTTGACTCAACGGGTGAGACGATCACCCGGGGGGATGGTTGTACAACGTTTGAAGATTTTGTGAGTGCTTTCCGAAGGCCGCCTCGCCCGTTCGGCAACCCGGTGGCATCACCTGGATGATCCGCAGGTCCGGAGCCCGTGGCGGCCGGACGGTCGGACGGTCGGACGGTCGGACGGTCGGACGGTCGGACGGTCGGACGGTCGGATGTCACGTGCCGACCGATCCGACGGTTCAGGCATCCCGGGAGCAAGTCCAGGAGAGACGCTGCGGCAGACACCTGTCACGCCGGAAGGTCGATGTCGACGAAGGCGTGACATTTGACGACAACTCCTAGCGAGTGACATCTCTGGCCGAGCGTCGCCCGTGACGGTCCCTCCGCCTCCACACTCGTCCGGCACCCCGTCTTCAGAGCCATTTGTTGCGGCGGAAGGCACGGTAGATGACCGTGCACACGGTGATGATGAGTACCCAGACCGCTGGATAGCCGTAGGGCGACTTGAGTTCGGGCATGTACTCGAAGTTCATCCCGTACACTCCGACGATCATGGTGGGGACGGCGATGAGGGCAGCCCACGCGATGATCCGTCGCATGTCGAAATTCTGCTGGACTCCGAGCTGGGTGATGCTGGCTGCGAGCATGCCGCTGACGAGCTCGTCGAAGGACAGGATCTGCTCACTGACCCGCTGGTGGTGGTCGGCCACGTGCCTGAAGTAGGTAGCCACCCTGGTCGGGATACCCGGAACGGTCCCGTCACCGAGGCGCTGCAGGGCGCTGGTGAGCGGCATGACGGCTCGCTTGAACTCCAGGAGTTCCCGCTTCAGCTGGTAGATCCGCCCGGCGTCGACCGTGAGGTCGGGGGAGAAGACCTCGGCTTCCAGAGTGTCGATGTCACCGGCGAAGGAGTCGGCGACGTCCATGTAGCGGTCGACGACCATGTCCGCGACCGCATGCAGGACGACCGCCGGGCCGCCGCCCAGCTGCTGCGGATCTTCCTGGAGCTGCCGGCGCAGACCGTCAAGCGGCGGGGCGCTGCCGTGGCGGACGGTGATCGCGTAGCCGGGGCCGGCAAAGACCATGATCTCACCGGTGTCGACGATGTCGCTGGTCTCGGTGACCTTCTCGTGGTCGACGTACACGATCGTCTTCAGCACCAGGAACAGCATGTCGCCGTAGCGTTCCAGCTTGGGCCGCTGGTGTGCGTTGACGGCGTCCTCGACGGCGAGCGGGTGCAGGACGAAGGCTTCCGCAACCTCGCGCAGCTGTTCCGCGGTGGGCTCGTACAGGCCGATCCACGCGAAGCGACCGGCCTGCGGATCTATCCGCTCCATGATCTTGGCCAGGCTCACCTGCCCTGCGACGCGGTGGCCGTCCTCGTACAGAGCGCAGTCCACCACCGCCGACGGCAGATCCTCCGCCTTCCGACCGCCCAGCTGTGCCATGGTCCCTCATTCGGTTCGTGCACGTATCGGGGTGCAACCTGCCCGGCCACTTGGCGTCTCTCCTTGATCAGCAGATCCGCCGTTGAATGGACACTCCCTCGGGGTGCGGCCCCGCGCCGGGTCCCGCCCGTGAACTCTGCGAGCGGATGCCCCCGGCGCTCAGTGGACGGCGGTCATGCAGCCTCGCGGGTGCACCGCCTGGTCCCCGATGACTGAGTCGAGCTGCTCGGCTGCCGTACGGCCGCTGTGCATCTGCCGCCGGCGACTGCCTGCGATGAGGGGCGAGGCCGGTGCCCAGCCAGGCAACGGCGTGTGGGGTGCATCGGGCGACTCCGGCGGGCACGATCTCCGAGAACAGCGAGGAGTACCCGGGCCCAGCCGGCCTCACGCTTCCACGGACCGCTGATTCCGTCGCCTTCGCTCGATCCAGTGCAGGAGAAATGGCGGCGCCCTGTCAGCTCTGTATCCGGCTGCCGTTGGACGGCGTCAGACTCACCCGGACCGGAATTCGCAGGTCACGCGGTCACACGCTCGTCCGTGACCGTTTGCTTCATCCGCTGCCCCGTCACGAGATAGACCACGCGCCGGGCCACCGACACGGCATGATCGGCGAACCGCTCGTAATAGCGGCCGACCAGCGCGACGTCCACGGCCGCCTCAACACCGTGCTGCCACTGGTCGTCCAACAGATGGTGGAAGACCATGCGGTGCAACTCGTCCATACGGTCGTCGTCCTGCTCCAGCCGGAGCGCCGCATCGACATCCTGCGTAAGGATCACTTCGCAGGCCTGCGCCATCAGACGCTGCGCGAGCTGGCCCATCTCCAAAATCGTGCCATGCAGTTCCCGCGGCACCGCCGGCTCGGGAAAACGCATACGGGCCAGCTTGGCCACATGCTGGGCCAGGTCACCACAGCGCTCCAAGTCTGCGCTCATACGCAGCGACGTGACCACGACCCGCAGATCCGTGGCGACCGGCTGCTGCCGTGCCAGCACCGCGATCGCCCGGTTCTCCAGGTCACGGTGCAGCACATCGACCGAGTCATCACCGGAAATGACGCCCTCGGCAAGCGTGAGATCGGCATCCAGAAGGGCGGTGGTAGCCCGGCCGATGGCAGAACCGACCTGGTTCGCCATCTCCACCAGGCCCTCACTGATCGAGCTCAGTTCCTCGTGATAGGCCTCGCGCATCGCGTTGCCACCGTCCAGTCATGTATGTGCCAGTCTCTGTCGTCCGTCAGGCTCGCACACAGATCCCCTCGTATTCCGTCCGTAGGACCGGGGAGAGCGACTTCTTAACGAATCTCATTGCATGGCAGGGACAGCTCACCAAACGCCCAGATACAGATACAGATCCCCATCCGCGAGGTCCGGGTCGTCAACTGACCGGCACGGCCCGCGCGACCGCCGGACGGCACCCCGGCCACAGGCCCGACCCGACCTGACCCGACCCGACCCGACCCGCCAGCTCCCCCCGGCACGGGGCCGTCGGACCGCAGCAGGTCGCAGCCCGGCGCGGTGGCTGCGCAATTCGGTGTGCGGCCCCGCGCCGCTCACGCCCGTCAGCTCTGCGATCCGGCGCTTCCGGTGCCCAAAGGGCGACGATCAGTAGGCGGCGCAGGCACCGCCGGGACCTCGACGGCCGGGGCGGTCTGTTCAGCGGCGGCCCGCTCCGCGGCCGTACGGGCGCGTGCGTCGCCCGTCGGCGAAGGCTGTTCCGGAGTGGGGCGGGGGCCGGTGCCGAGCGAGCGGCGTGTGGTGTACATCCGGCGAGTCTGCCAGGCACTGATCCACTCGGAGAACAGACAGGCGCAGACAGTTCGGGCCGGCTGACCTTAGGCCCGTGACCAGGGCCGTCTGCGATGAAGTCCTGTGACTGCTCCTACGAGCAAGAGTGATGTCGCAGCCCGCGTCCAGCTCCTTCTGAAACGGTCAGTCATGCCGGAATGCGCTGTTGTTGTGTCGGCTGCGGGAGAATCCCGCAGCGGGGAGCCTGAGAGGTCGCTGGGGCTGTTCCTGGCGACCTGCTGATCTTCTCCTGGTGCGCCGGTCCCGTCCGGCGCCAAGCGCGGAAGCTCCGCCGACGCGCAAAGCAGATACGGCGCCCCGATCCCCGGCGGCGTGCCCACCCCACCCCGACCGTCCCCTTCACCTTCTCTATGTCCTGGTCATGGGGCGCGGGGGGGGCAGAGGGGGACGTCGGGCTCCCGACCACGGCCCGACAGTCGTGGTGACCTGCGGATACGTGGCACGCTGTGCGGAAGGGTGCGAGCAGTTGCGGGAGGGGTTGTCGGCGGGGACGCCGGCCGGGTTGTCGGCCCGGTCGGCAGAAACGTGGTCGCACCCTGGCCGCGGCCGGCTGCTGCTCGGCTGCTGCTCGGCTGCTGCTCCAGTCGTACGCCAGCGCGACAGGAGGACTGCCGGGCCGTACGTGCTGTGGCCGCGGGCCGGGGTAATGCGGCGCGTGGCGGCGTGAACTTCGCGCAGTGATGGGACGGGGGTGGCTGTGCGCCGGTACGGTCGAAATGCCGCGACCGGGGGCTGTGCGGCGCGTAGGCACAGGGGGGATACGACGGGTGAGTGACGGGGAAAGCCGGGGCGCGGCCGGGAACGAAGGCGGAGATCACAGGGATCACGTCGATTTCAGTGACGGTCGCTTTGCCGGTCAGGTCGTGGCTGTCCAGCACAACTACTCGACGGCCCCGCCCTCCGGCCATGGCATCAAGCGGCGGGGACTCGTCGCTGCCCGGATCGCAGCCGGTGTCCTGGTCCTCTCCCTCGCTGTCTATGGCGGCACCCAGCTGCCCAGCGATCAGAACGACCCCAAGGGCACCGCCGGCAGCCGACCGAACCCCTCTTCCACCCCCACGCCTCCAACGGACGGCTCTGCCTCGCCGAGCCGTTCCTCCAGCGCTACCCCTTCAGCCAGCACCTCCGCCACAACAACACCCCCGACGGATCAACTCACACCCCCGCCCACGCTCCCCACTGATCCGCCCCAGCCCAGGCCCGCCGCACCCACCGTGACAGTGCACTGGCAGGGTGGATTGACCCTCTACAGCAACGGAGCGCCGACCGGGTGGCGGTTGGACGAGCGGCCGCCGACCCAGGTTTTGCTCGGTGACCTCAGCCTGGAGTGCGACTGCCACCCCGGCGAAGTCGTCGGCAACGCTATTGCGGCATGGAATGGCTCGGCACTTCCGACGTACCAGCAATGCTCCGCGATGAGCGACCAGTTGGCGCGGCGGGCGCTGGCCGTTCAGGAGGGGACCATGGTCTGTCTCAGAACCCAGGAGGGCCGTCTGGGCTACTTCACGGTGACGAACGTATTGGGCCCTTCCGAATTCAACATGGAAGCGACCATCTGGGATCGTCAATGACCCTGCCCCGGCTGCCGACGGAGCGGGCAGGGCGTGCGACACGACCGGACGGGGATCGATACCGCGGGCACGGTCAACGGCCATGCGCCCGGCCTTCCCGCTCAGCAGACACTGCACCGTCATGGCCGGCACGGCAGCGAGCAGGCCCACACCGTGAATGCCGTACTCCCGCAGGATCATGGCGTGGCGGGAACCGAGATCCTCACAAGCCCCTTCTCTCATGGCCATGGCGCAGCCTGGAGAAGGACGGCTACCGAGTTCTGCTCCGCGTCGACGCCGGGCGGGTGATGCTGCGATCCTGGCGCGGCGTCGAGATGACGCCCGCGTTCCCGGAGACGTGGCTGGCGCCGCGCAACTGCCTGACAAGAGCGCGCCGGACGGTGAACCGGTCGTCTGGGAACACGGCAGCCTCGCGTGCGAACGCCTCCAAGGGAGCCGAGCTCCTGTCTCAACAGTTGCCCTGGCAGGTACCTTTCCTGCTCCGATCGTGGTGGCGAGGGCGATGATGACCTGTCACACTGATCACGTGACTGCCAACCGAAAGGGCCATGCCGCGTAGGCGCCCATCGACGCTCCGCGCGAGGAGCTACGTCTCCACCGCATCGCGGAATCGCTATTCGATGATCGGCCGTATCTCTGGGTCGGCGCAGGCTCAGGTGATCGTCTTGGAGCGCACCCGCTTCGGTCCCGGCGCGGTGGCCGCGTCATTTGCACGGTGGGCAGCTGTCGCCAGAACACCTCGAGGTCAGCAACCCGCTCTGTACTCACCTGGGTGCGGTGAACCGTCGTGCTGTCCTTCCCCGGGAGAAGATCGCGATCTGCTCGAGCGTGTCGTCCGTGCCATGCCGCGCAAGTCGGCGAGGGAACTTCGGGCGATCCTCAGTGCCCTCGACGACGCAATCATCAGCCATCCAGACCTCGTCCACACCTACGTACTTCGTGGACGGTGGTGGGTCGGCGACGTCTGAACTCGCAGCTGGTGAGCCGGGCCCGCGAGCGCCGCACCCACCTTCCGCCGCGTGATCGCCGGCCACACCCGCGCCCTGACTCGTGCCCGCCGCGACCTCGTCGTCCCTGTACACCCCTGGGCCGCCAGTCGCCCTGGACGACGACTCGCACTGGGAGATCCGTCATCAGTGCCTGGCCGACGCCACGCTTCCGCTCGACGACCGCGCCGCCGGCGCCCTGCTCTACCTCTTTGGCCCAAAAGTCACCCGGACTGCCGCACTTGCGACCGACGCCCTGACTGTTCGAGACGACGAAGTCGTCCTCGCCCTCGACCGAGTCCCCATCCGGCGGCCCCAACCCCTGGCTCGGCTCCTGACCCGACTCGCCGAACAATCCCCGCCGCCGGGCTGGGCAGCGAACTACCCCAACCGTTGGCTCTTCCCCTCCGCCGATCCCGGGGGCACTTCACCGGCAGCCCACTGACCCGCCGCCTCGCCGCTCACGGCACCCCCAACCGACCCGCCAGAGCAGCCGCCCTCGTCCAACTCGCCCAGGACATGCCCCCAGCCGTCCTCGTCCCCATGCTCGGCCTCCACGTAGGCACCCTCGTCACATGGCGCCGACATGCCGCCACCGACTGGACCGCCTACCTCCAAGCCCGTACCTCCAGCCGCGTACCGGGAGACGAAAGGGCCAGAACCCCATGGCCGCCTGGCCGATGCCTCGGTCCTTTCCCGCTCCTGGCCAGATGCCGTTTCCAAGCGCTCCGGGACCGGCCGTCGTCTGCTTCACTCGAGTACGACCGTGACGCCGTACTCGCGCAGGAGGTTCACGGTCTCGTCGAAGTAGGACAGGCCGCCGCGGTGGTCCAGGATGTGTTCGGCGAGGGCGCGGCGGGCGGCGTCGGCGTGGTGCCAGACGAGGGTGAACGGGGGGACAACGGAGGGCCCGCCGCCGAGATAGTCCTGGACCGAGTCCAGGCTTCTCCCATAGTTGGCGCCGGGGCCGAGCAGGGCTTCGCCGAGTGCCAGGAGCAGGCTGGTCCGGTCCGTGACGTGCTGTCCGTCGAGGTGGTACGTCCCGCCTGAGAGGCCGTCCGGCCCGTACGGGCCGACGCGGGTGAGGTCCAGCCACTCGGATCTGCCCCTGGCGTCGAACTCTGCCCACTTGTTGGGCAAGGTGGGAACGCCGTCGAACCATATCTCCCGAACTGGGCGGGCGGCCAGGGCGGGACGGTCGTCGCCAGGGTCGGTGAGGGTGACGTCGATCAAGGTTCCGCCGAGGACGGACGGGCGTGCCTCGACGCTACGCAGCTCCAGGCGGTGCGTGACCATCGTCCTGCCATGGCGGTCGAGGCACCACAGCGCGATCGGATCGCCGTCCTGCGGATGGGGACGGCACAGCAGGTCCAGCAGAGGTTCGGCAGGTTCGCATCCGACCAGGTGCACGGGCGGGCTCGGTCGCCGCGGGCGCGGGGTGAACAGGCCGTCGACGGACCGGCAGCTGCCCGACGGTCCGCTCTCCAGGAGAGACGGGAGCCACAGGTCGAACCGCGGTCTCAAGGGCACTTGTCTACTGCCCCAGCAGTCGTCTTCCCTGACGCCGGCGCCCAAGACGACATCCACGCGCCCAGGATCCCCGGGTGTGGGCCAGTGCGCCAGGGCGGCCGCGTCCTCCAGGTCCCAGAACCGCAACGGCCCGTCGTTCGAGGGATCCGTGGACTCGATGGAGATCAACCCATCGCCCAGCAGCCGCACCGGCTCGGCGGTCCCGGCCACGGCTTGGGCCAGCAGGCTCTCGCGCAAGCAGCCGCGCAGTGTCAGGACCGCCCGTGGCAGCGGAGGAGGGTCCATGAACAGGCCCTCGACCTCCGCGCACCGCCCCCACGGCACGTCCGCCTCCTCGTCGTCGATGTCCTCCTTCACCAGGAGGTACCGGACTGGAAAGCCCCGCCCCCACGCCAAATGTTCCTCAGAGCGCACACTTCTCCCTGCTGCCGGGCCACCCTCACGCGCCAACCATATGGGTTCCCTACTGCCGCGAATATCGCGCTCCTGAAATGACGCTCCCCGCCGAACGGGACGCTCGGGCAGCGCCCCCTTGCCATCCGCGTGAGCTGCCCGCTCGTTGTCGGGATTGACGCTGACCTCGGCGGTGGGCGCGGCGGGAGGGACACACGGTCATCTGTCGGTGGATCGCAGACGCTCTGCCGGCCGCGACCTGCGAACCACTTTGATTCTCCGGTCGAACTCGCGATTGAGGAACGGCAAGAGAACACTGCCGAACCGCGCCAAGGCCCGGGTGCCCGCGTCCGGGCAGATGACGAAACGCCGCCGCTCGATGCCGTCCACGATGGCCGCCGCGACCTTCTCCGCTGTGAGCGGCTTGATCGTTCCGGCCACCACGCGGGTCTCCTCAGGCTTCCACTGGTTCTCCTCGGCGAGCTGCGGGGTGTCCACGTCCGGCGGGAAGACGACACCTACGTGCACTCCGTCGGGGGTGAGCTCCACCCGCACGGACTCCATCAGTCCGCGCACGGCGAACTTGGCCGGTCCGTACGCGCTGTAGCCGAATATCCCGATCAGCCCGGCGGCGGACGAGACCGCGACCACGCTGCCGTGCCCGCGCTCCACCATGCCGGGGGCCACGGCCCGGATCGCGTACAGCGTGCCGAAGTAGTCGACCTCCATCATCTGCCGGAAGACCTCTTCCGGCAGCTCCAGGAAGTGCCCGGGGCGAGCGAGCCCTGCCGAGGTGATCAGGACGTCGCAGGGCTGCCCCTGTTCTTCCTCCAGTTCGGCTATGGCGCGAGTGAGGGCTGCCTGGTCTGCCACGTCGGCCGCCCGCGCGGCGGCTGACAGCTCCTTCGCGGCCTCCACGAGACGCTCCCGTCCCCGCGCGATCAGCGACACCTTCGCCCCGCGCCCCGCGAACAGCCGGGCCGTGGCCAGGCCGATGCCGCTCGACCCGCCCGTCACGATCACATGTGCCGAACTGACGTCCACGGGGCGGGTGTTCCGCAGTCTCATGGCTGGGAGCGTATAGGGCCGGTTCATCGTTGGCAGGACGTCCGTCAGCGCGGTGCGTCGGAGAGGTGCGCGTGGCCCGGGCCCACTGAAGATCCACCACCTTGAAGTCGCTGGTGACAACCGCCCCGACCACCACGAGAACACAATCAGCGACCCACCCGCGGAGCTCAAGATCGTCCGCCGTTTCGACCGCACCCGCTGGTACGCCTCCTCGTTGAGGAAACCGCCGGCCCGGCCGCAGTTCACGAACACGGGATGCTCGGGGGTGGCCTTCGGCGGCGCCGGGTCCATCGGCTGCGTCCCGAGTCGGTCCGGCCGCTGCTGGACAAGAATCACGGCACGCGAGCTGGCCCTGGCCACCGAGAGCAAGCAGGTCCGCGTGCGGCTCACAGGGTGGCCAATGCGGAGTTGGCGATCAGCAGTGAACCGTCGGGCCGGCTGATCGCGGTGGGTACATGCGACCGGTCGGGCAGACGCGGGAACCGATCGCGCCACACCGCCATCTGCCGCCGCGGCGTGGCGCTTTCACGGGATGCGTTGATCACGCCGCCCTCGACGTCGAGTGACGGGACGAACTCGCGCCGTACGACGGCGCATGCATCACGGAAGGGGTGTCAGTCGCTGGTCGGCCCAGATGAGTTTGCCGTCGGGAGTGCAGCGGGTTCCCCATCGGTGGGACAACTGCGAGACGAGGAGCAGACCCCGACCGTTCTCCTCGGTGGTGCGGGGGCGACGCAGGCGCGGACGGGAGATGCCGGCGTCGGACACCTCGCAGGTCAGCGCACCGTGCCGGATGAGGCGCAGGCCGATCGTTCCGGTGCCGTGGCGGATGGCGTTGGTGACGAGTTCGCTGACGATCAGTTCCGTGGACTCGGCCAGGTGCCCCAGTCCCCACTGGTCCAGCAGGCTGGTGGCCAGGGCGCGGGCGTGGTTGACGACGGCGGGATCGGCAGGAAGACGCCATGAGGCGACCCGCTCCGGGCCCAGTGACCTGGTGCGTGCGAGGAGCAGGGTCACATCGTCACTCGGTGCCCTGGCCGGCAACGCGTCCACCGCGGCCGAGCACAGGTCCTCCAGCGGGCGGCCGGGGTGGGCCAGGGTGCTGCCCAAGCGGTCCATGCCCGCGTCGATGTCCTGATCGCGGGTCTCGATCAGGCCGTCGGTGTAGAGGGCGAGCACGGAGCCCTCGGGCAGCTCCATTTCCACCGATGTGAAGGGGACCAGTCCGAGGCCGAGCGGGGCTCCGGCGGGCAGGTCGGGGAAGGTGACGGTGCCGTGCGGGTCGATGATCGCGGGCGGCGGGTGGCCGGCGCGGGCCATCGTGCAGGACCGGGTGACCGGGTCGTAGACCGCGTACAGGCACGTGGCGGCCATGGTCGCGCCTGCTGGGTCCAGGGGGTCGGCGTCCCCTTCGGCGAGGTGACGGATGACCAGGTCGTCCAGGTGGGCCAGCAACTCGTCCGGGGACAGGTCCATGTCGGCCAGCGTGCGTACCGCGGTGCGGAGCCGGCCCATACTGGCGGCCGCGTTGATGCCGTGCCCGACCACGTCGCCGACCACCAGGGCGACCCTGGCGCCGGGCAGGGGGATCACGTCGAACCAGTCGCCCCCGACGCCGTGGTGGTCGTCGGCGGGCAGGTAGCGCCAGGCCACGTCGGTGGCGGAGCCGCCCGTGGCGTGGTGCGGCAGCAGGTGACGCTGCAGGGCCAGGGCTGCGGCCCGTTCGCGCGCGTACTGGCGGGCGTTGTCGAGGCACAGCGCGGCCCAGCTGACGATTTCCTCCGCCAGGAGCAGGTCGTCCTGCTCGAACGGCGGGGAATCCCCGGTGCGCACGAACTGCGCCACGCCCAGCACGGCTCCCCGCGCGTGGATCGGGACGACCAGCAGGGAGTGCATCCGGTGGTCGTGGATCTTCCGCATCCGGGCGGGGTGCTCCCGGCGCCCCTGGGTGCCCGGGGAGGTGCCCGGCATCGGCTCCCAGTGCGACTTCCCGGAACGCAGGACAAGGTCGACGGGCGAGTCCGGCGCGACGAGGACCGGCTCTCCCCGCGCGAACAGGGACTCCGGGACCTCGCGGTGCATCGAGGCCAGGCCCGCGCGGCGGAAGGCGGGGATGCCGCCGCCCTGCGAGCCGAGGCGGGCCAGGGGCTCCTCACCGAGCGGGACCGACTCCGCCAGGTCGACGGCGACGAAGTCCGCGAGGAGCGGTACCGCCAGATCGGCGAGTTCCTGCCCGGTCCGCATGACGTCCAAGGTGGTACCGATCCGCGTACTGGCCTGGCCCAGGATCGCCAGGCGCTCCTGCGCCCGCTGGCTGTCGGTGACGTCCACACTGACGACGCACACCCCCAGCGCATGGCCGTGCGCGTCGTCCAGGCGGAAGTAGGAGGCCACCAACGTGCGTTCCGCGGGTGACCGTGCCGGCACGAAGGGCCGGTATTCCACCCTGACCGCCGGGACCCCGCTCTCCAGGACCTCGCGCATCTGCCCCTCGAGCGTCTCGGCCTCCGCGCCGGGCGCCGCCTCACTCAGGGTGCGCCCGAGCCGGCGCTCGACCGGAATGCCGTCCTTGAACCCCTGGGTGTCGTTGACCCAGGTGCAGCGCAGGCGGGTGTCGCGGATGACGACACCGAGCGGCATGTTGTTCGGCAGGTGCAGGGGCACCGGGAGCGGGGCGGCCGAGGAACCGTCCGCCGCGCGGGAGGGATGCGTCGTGTGATCGGTGGCCGTCACGACCCACCTGGCCCGCTGGTCCGGTCCGACCAGCGACTGTACTCCCAGGCGTACGTCGATCTCGTGCCCGTCACGGTGCCGGACCTGCGTGACGCCGGCCCAGCGGCGGGGGGACGGCCCGGCTTCCGGCAATGCCGCGGCGTCGGCTCGGTCATCGGCAGCCGCCAGCAGGAGCGCGGCGGAGCGGCCCACCACTTCCGCGGCCGGGTAGCCGACCAGCTGCTGGGCGGACTGCGTCCACCCGATCACCGTCCCCTCCGCGTCGATCAGGGCTATCGCCTCGTCGATCGATCGAGAAGCCGGCCGGGGGGCGGTGCGTGTCGAACCTGTCATGGAAGATCCCTTCGGTGACGCCGCGCGGTGACGACCGTCCTCGGCTGCGGCGGGTGCGGCTGTCGACTCCGTTCGTCGACACTTCGAGCTTTTCACCACGAAACCGTCCTATCTACGGCGAAAAGTCGGAATTGGGCGGTTCCGGTTCGTGGGATCGACGAACGCAGCTCGTGTGGGGGCCGCTCTCGGACGTGGCCCGGACGGTCCGTCGCCCGGACGCGGGCCGCCGATGGAATCACCTGCCGGGTCTGGCATAGCCTCGTATTCCATGGTCGATACAGCGAACCCTGCCCCCGCAGCCGCGGGCGCCACCGTATGGCTGCCGATTCCACCCGCGGAGATTCCCGGTCTGCCCGCGGGCCCGACCTACGTCCACTGGGACGGCGAGGACGCGTTCCCCGCCGATCCCGCCGGGGTCGACTTCTACGTGCCGCCGTACTGGAAAGGCGCCGAGATCGCCACACGCCCGCTGCGGCACGGCGCACGACCGCGCGTCGTACAGACCCTGACCGCCGGCACCGACCACGTGCGCGGCCACGTGCCGTCCGGCACCGTGCTCTGCAACGCCCACGGGGTGCACAACGCCAGCGTGGCGGAGCTGGCGCTGACCCTCACCCTCGCCTCGCTGCGCGGCATTCCGCACTTCGTCCACGGCCAGGCCGCCGAGGAGTGGCGCGGCGGTATCCATTCGGCGCTCGCCGACCGCACCGCGCTGATCGTCGGCTACGGGGCGATCGGAAGCGCGATCGAGGACCGGCTCACACCGTTCGAGTGCGAGGTGCTGAGAGTCGCGCGTACCGCCCGCAGTACGCCCCGCGGCACCGTTCACGCCCTTGCGGACCTGCACGACCTGCTTCCACGCGCCGACGTGGTCATCCTGGCCACGCCGCTCACCGAGGCAACCGTCCACCTCGTCGACGCCGCGTTCCTGGCGCGTATGCACGACGGGGCCCTGCTGGTGAACATCGCCCGCGGCCGTGTCGTCGACACCAAAGCGCTGCTCGCGGAACTGGAGTCGGGACGGTTGAGCGCGGCGCTCGACGTCACCGACCCGGAGCCGCTGCCCGCGGGCCACCCCCTGTGGCACGCTCCGGGAGTGCTCATCAGCCCCCACGTGGGCAACGCGACCTCCGTCTTCCTGCCGCGGGTCAAGCGCCTGCTGCGCTCCCAGATCGGCCGCTTCCTCGCCGGAGAACCACTGGCGAACGTCGTCACGGACGCCTGAACCGCACCGGTCGCCGCCAGGGGGCCACGGCCGACGAGCCCGCCACCGTGGTGGCGGGCTCGTCGGTCGTGGGGGCCCGTTCAGTTCGTGTGCGGTGGAAGCCCGAGCGGTCGTCCGGGCCGGGCGGAAGTCGCGGACCTGCGCCCGGCCGGCGATGGCATCGCCATCCGCACTGTCCGGTGCGTCAGGCCGCCGGAACCGCCTCGATGACGGCGAAGGCGCCTGCGGTGCTCACCTTGACGCGACGCAGTCCGGCTGCCGTGAACAGCGCGTCGAACTCGCTCATTTCCCGCTCCCGGCCACCGGTCATGTCCAGCATGTTCATATCCATCAGGGGGGCGAGCCCGGGCTCCCCGATCCCGCCGACGAGGTGATCCACCACGACGACGCGGCCGCCGTCCACCAGCGAGGCCCGGCAGTTCTTCAGGATGCGCACACAACTGTCGTCGTCCCAGTCGTGGAGGATGTACTTCAGTACGTACAGGTCCGCCGCCGGAACCTCCTCGAAGAAGTCGCCGCCGATGACGGTGAAACGCTCCGCAAGTCCCTCGGCACGGGCGGCCTCCGCGGCCGCGGGGACCACGTGCGGCAGGTCGAAGACGCCCCCGTGGAGTTCCGGGTCGGCCCGCATCATCGCCCGGACGACGTGCCCGCTCGCGCCACCGAGGTCCAGGGCGAACCTGACACCCCTGGTGTCCAGAACGGCGGCGACATCGACGGCGGCGGCAACCGACAGGTTGGTCATCGACTCGGTGAAGAAGGACGCCTCCTCACGGTGGCCCGCGAAGTAGTCGAAGACGGTCGCCTCTCCGTGCGCGGCCCTCACCTGGTGATCACCGGTGCGGACGGCCTCGGGGAACCGGCCCCACGGCAGCCAGTGACCCGGCGCCGACTGCGAAACCGCGAAGTAGTGAAGCGAGTTCGGGGCATCCTTGTGCAGGGTGTTGAGCAACGACGTGCCGGCGTAGTGCACACCGTCATCCGAGGTCATGAGGCCGAGCGACGCGCAGGCGCGCAGGAGACGACGCGTGGCGTCAGGGTCGGTGGACTCCGCCTCGGCGATCTCCTCGGGGGTGTTCGTCCCCGCCTCCAAGTGACCCGCGAGGTTGTACATCGCCGCGGCGCGGACGATCTGGGTCACCCAGTACCCGGTGACCATGCCCATCATGCGCTCGTAGTCCCGCGCTTCGGCAGGAAGCTCAGGTCTTGTCATGGTGTTTCTCCTTCATGTGGGCTGCCGCCGGTTCGGTCGCCATCGGTGCGACGGGGACGACGCGGCGGCGTGGGTCCGCGTGCCTCACACTCGGTCGCGGTACGGCGCCAGGAATGCGGTCAGCGCCGCCAGCATGTCCTCGGGCGCCTCTTCGGCGACCCAGTGGCCGCAGTCGGGGATGACCAGGGTCTGCACGTCGTGGGCAGCGGCCTTCATGGTGATCCCGGCCCCGTCGGCGATGCTCAGCGCTCCGCCGACCGCCAGGACGGGCATGGTCAGCAGGCCGGCCTTCTGGCGTTCCACGTTCTGGGCGAGCGTCGTGTCGAACGCGCGGTAGAAGCCGAAGCTGCCGCGCAGTGCGTCGCGGCCGGAGGCGAGGGTGCGGACGTAGTGCTTGACGGCGTGATCGGGCAGCTTCTTCGCGGCGTTGATGTCGAACTCGAAGCGGAAGAAGATGTCTTCCCGTCCCCTGACGAGCAGTTCGTTCACCTCGGCGAGGCGGTTGAAGCCGATGTGCCACACCCTGTTGTTGAGCCACTCGGGGCCGAAGAGCGGCGGCGAGGTGCTGATGCCCGGGAGGGGGGCCTCGGCGACGACCAGGCGCTCGACGCGCTCCGGGTGATCCGCGGCCAGGGCGTAGGCGATCGGCATTCCGGTGTCGTGGCCGACCACGGCGAACCGCTGGTGGCCGAGCGCGTCCATCAGGGCGGCCAGGTCGCCCGCGATGGTGCCGGTGTCGTAGCCGTCCTGCGGCTTGTCGGTCAGGCCGATGCCGCGCTGGTCGACGGCGATGACCGTGAAGTTCTCGGCCAGCGCGGGCATCAGCAGGCGCCAGGCGTACCAGGTCTCGGGCCAGCCGTGGATCAGCAGCAGGGCCGGCCCGCTGCCTCCGATCACCACGTGCTGGCGCAGTCCGCCCGCGTGGACGAACCGGCTGCTGAAGGTCTTGGTGAACCCCGGCGGGAGGTGCGGCGCCTGCGAGACGCTGCCGGGACCGTTCGCGCTGCCATCTCCGGGCCGTCCGCCGTGGGGTCCCGTTTCGGCTGCTACGGCCGACTGAGTGGGCAGTAGACCGAGGGATCCGGCGGTCGCCGCGGCCATCGTGGCGGCAGAGGTGGAGAGGAAACTCCGCCGGGAGTGCGGCGGGAGTATTTCGGACACGGTAAAGCCTCCTGAAAAGTTCCTTGCTCGAATGGAGAGGCGGGACGCCTGCGATTCGCCGCGGATGACTCGCGTCCGGTGTGCGACGGACTCCGTCCGCGGCTTCGGTGGGGTGGCGAGCGGTCAGAGTGTCAGGGGGGACGTGAGCAGGGCGTTGGCCGCGGCGGGGTCGCCGCTGATCCACCGCGGGTGGGCGGGCTGCCGCTTCCACAGGGCGAGCAGCAGATCGGCGGCGCTCGCCTCCACCGTGGCCGTCGCGGGCCCGGAGTCCAGCGGCCGGGCCTGCGGGATGTCGCCCGGCTGGATCAGCCAGCCGTGCCCGGTGTCGGTGCTGCGCAGCGCCACGGGTGCGGGCAGCGGCTTGTGCTCGCTGCCGCTCCAGACCCTGGGGACCATCAGGGCGAACACCTCGTCCACGCCGTCAGCCGCGATCAGCGGATCGACGTGCACCTCGGCCCCCGTGGCCAGTTGGACATCGACCAGGTGAACCGCCGAGTCCAAGGCGGCACGACGGAACCACAGCGCCGCCGTGGCGTCCTGGATACCGAACGCCCACGTCGGCGCGGCAGGATCGGCCTCGCCCAGGACGGCCAGCAGCGAGGCGACCCCCTCGGCGTACCAGTCGGCGATCCGCTCCCCGGCCGCCGGCCCGAACTGCTCGCGGCACAGCTCCCCGGTCCGCACCACCGCAGCGGCGAAACGGGACGCCTGGGCCAGATGGACGCCCAGGTCGTGCAGGGTCCAGTCGCCGCAGGTGGGCACCGGCGTGCCCAGGTCGGAGGTGCGCAGCACGGATTCGAACACCGCCGCCTGCTCACGCAGCACGGCCTGATAGGCGCCGGGTGCGAGCGGCAGCGGTACGGGGGACACATTCACAGCGATCTCCAGTGCGACAAGTGACGGGTGGGAGCGCCTGCTTCGGCGCCCGGGCGAGGTGACACCAAATCAGGATGACGAAAAACATCCTGAAGTCGGGGACAGCATGCGGGGCTGACTTGGATTTTGCAAGTCAGGCATCAGGGACGCGACAAGGAGGCGCGAACCCGCCCTGCCGAGCGGGTGTTGTCGCAGTCAGCTCGCCGGGTCGGAATCGCCGGGGACGGCGCGCGACCGCGTCGCGGCCAGCAGCACGTCCGGGACGTCCGATGCGGGCAGCACGGCCTCCAGCAGCACCGGGCCGGCCGGATCGGCGAGGCTTCCCAGCGCGGCGTCCAGCTCGGCCGGTGTGCTCGCGCGCATCGTGGTTGCCGCGCCTCCCATGGCCGCCGGGAGCGACGACCAGTTCCACCGGGGAATGTCGTTGTAGGCCCGTTCCCCGCCGTGCAGCGCGTTCTCGATGGCGTAGCGGCCGTTGTTGACCAGGAGCACGATCGGCGTGCAGCCCTCTCGCAGCAGGGTGCCGAACTCCTGAGCGGTCACCAGCGCGGACCCGTCGCCGATGAGCAGGATCGCGCGCCGCCCTGGCGCCGCGAGCTGCGCGCCGAGGGTCGCTGGGAGGGTGTACCCGATGGAGGCCCACAGCGGCTGACCGACGAACGTCGTCCCATATGGCAGCCGCATGGCCTGCGCGCCGAAGAGCGCGGTGCCCAGCTCCGCGAGCACGATGTCGCCGGGCCGCAGGAACTCCTCGACCGCCGGCCACAGTTGGGCGTGGCGCAGGCCGTCCGCGGGGACGAAGGCCGCGTCGTCCGTCCGGTCACCGGCCGGGACCGGCGGAAGATCCGGGCGTGCCCAAGACCGCGCGGACCCGGCCACCAGCGCGGTCAGCGCGCGGACCGCGTCGCGCATCGGCAGGGGCGCGAACAGCCGGTCGCCGATGCGGGTGGCGAAGGGCTGCACGTCGATGGTCCGGTCCGGGTCGGTACCGTGGCCCGGCCCGATGGTGGAGTCGGCGAACCGCACGCCCACCGACAGCAGCAGATCGGCCTGTTCGACGGCGGCGAGTACCCGCTTCGTGCTGGCGGCGCCGCAGTAGGTGCCGGCGAAGTTCGGGTCGCTCTCGTCGAGGACGCCTTTGCCCATGGACAGCGTCGCGTTCGGGACCTGCCCCGCGGCGACCAGTTCGGCCACCTCGGCCCGGGCCCCGAAGCGGTCGACCAGGAAGTCGGCTAGCAACCCCAGCGTGCGGGCCCCGGACAGTTCGGCGCGCGCGGCGTCGGTGAACTGTGCCAGCACCCGGGCCGAGGCCTCCGGCTCCGGCACGACCAGCGGATGCTCCGGCGGCCCGGCCGGGGTCGCCGCCACATCGGCGGGCAGCAGCAGGTAGCCGGGACGACGTTCGCGCTGACTGGTGACCAGCACCCGGTCGATCTCGGCGAGCGCATTGCCCGCGGTCAGGTACGCCTGGGCCACGGTGACCTCGGCGTGCGCCCGGACGAAATGCCGGTAGTCGCCGTCACCGAGGGTGTGGTGGAGCAGGACGCCGGACTGTCGCGCCGCTGTGGACGGTCCGCCGACGATGTGGATCACCGGCACGTACTCGGCGTAGGCACCGGCGATGCCGTTGATCGCGCTGAGTTCGCCCACGCCGTAAGTGGTCACCAGGGCGCCCGCCCCGCGGACGCGGGCGTATCCGTCGGCGGCGTAGGCGGCGTTGAGCTCGTTGGCGTTGCCGACCCAGCGGATCCGGTCGTGGTGGACGACGTGATCCAGGAACGCCATGGTGTAGTCGCCCGGCACTCCGAACAGGTGCCGGATGCCGAGCTCGGCAAGCCTGGCGAGCAGGTAGTCGCCAACGGTGTAGTCGCCTGACACGTCCAACCTCGATTCCGGCAGGGGCCACTGCCTCCGCGTGCGTCCGATGTTTCGAGCTTTTCACTATGGAATTCACCGAGCTACGGCGAAAAGCCGAAAATGCTAGGCTCGGATTCGTGGAATCGACGAACCCTGATCTACCGGTGCCGCTCTCGGACGGGGCCCGGCAGGCCGTCGCCCGGATCTGCGCACGCATCGCCGGGGACCTGCCGGCGACCACTCAAGAGATCGTCCGGCGGATCCGGGCCGAGATCCCCGACTACGCCCTGGTGCCCGAGGAGGATCACCGCCAGTTCGTGCTGGACCAGGGCCGCATGCTGCTGACCGGCATCGCCGAGCAGAGCCCGCCGCGGGACGAGGACATCGCGCACGCCCGGGAACTCGGCCGGCGGCGCGCCCAGCAGGGCCTGTCCATCGAACTGCTGCTGGGGGCCTACCACATCAACTACCGCGAGGTCTGGAACATGATCCTGCGGCAGGCCACGGCCGACGAACCCGAGCACGTCGGCGAGTTGACCTATCTGGTCGCCCTCATCTGGTCATGGTTCCGGATCCTCATGGGCAACGCGTCCGACGCCTACGGCGAAGAACTCCGGCGCGCCCAGGTCACTCGGGCCACGCTGGCCCACCGGCTGTTCGCCGCGCTCACCGCCGATCCCGTCCAGGTGGACGCGGCGGCCCCGCTGGCCCAGGCCCTCGGCTACGAACCGGAGGGCGGATTCCAGGCGCTGTGCCTGCGGGCCGAGGACTGGCCGGAGGACCGCACGGAGCAACTGCGGCACCGGCTGGCCGCCCTGCCCGGCGAACTCCACTGCGCGACCGTCGGCACCCGGCTCCTGGTCCTGGGGCAGCGGCACGATCAGGACACGGTCACCGCGGCCGTCACGGCGGTCGCTCCGCCGGAGTCCGGCAGCGCGGTCGGTGTCGGACTTGCGCGGTCCGGCCTGGCAGGGGCGGTGGACAGTATCACCGATGCTGTCCAGGCGCTGTCCCAGGCGGGCGGGCAGTGTGAGGTCGTACGCTTCGCCGACACCTGGCTCGCCGCCAGCCTCGGCGAACAGGCCGCCCGCCTAGCCCCGTTGTTCACCCAGGCCATGGCCACCGCACGCACGGACTCGCACCTGGCCGAGGCGGTCGTCGCCTTCGCCGACCACGGTCTGTCGGTGGCCGCGGCGGCCCGCGCGCTGCATCTGCACCCCAACTCGCTGGCCTACCGGCTCAACCGGTGGCATGAACTCACCGAGTTCGATCCGCGCACCGGCGACGGGCTCATGGCCTCGCTGATCGTGCTCCGCCTCTATCGCCCTGCCTAAGGGCTGTCCCGTAATCCCCGGTGGATCAGCGCGCGGCGTCAGATGCGGTGCATCGCAAGGCGGAGGGTCGTCCGCATACTGGGCGTATGCGGGCGATCCGACAACGCGGCGAGGTGCCGTAGCTGTCGTCGTGCGCCCGCCGGGGCTTACGGGACAGCCCTTAGGAGTCATCCCGTAATGGGATGTCCTCCGTCCAGTTCCTGTTCGGGTGTGCCGCCCGTGGGCGGGGTGTTCCTTGCTGGGGTGGCTGTTCCGACGTGGGCCTTGTGCCGCATGCGTGCGGGTGGGGCCTCATTCGGGGTGGGCCGGTACCGGGTGGCGGTGCTTTGCCGAGCAGGGGCCCGCTGTGCGGGGGCTTTCGGGCGGTGGGCTGCCGCGGTACTGGGGTCCTCCAGGTCGGTGAGTCGGACGTGCGCAGCGAGGGTTGCGGAGACCATGTCCCGGTCGGCGACGAGACCGCACACGCCGCAGCGGTGAACTCGTTCGCCGAGTGTCTTCTTGACCGGCTCGCCGCACGGGCAGGTCGGCGACAGCTTCGTGACGAACGTCGACGCGCGCAGCAGACGTCCGCCGGCCTTCTCGCATGCGCGGCTGATCCCGGTGAGGAGGCGGCCGGGGGTGGTGGACCGGAGGGCTTTGCCCCACAGGGCGGTACCAGGTGCGGATGTCGCAGTCTTCGACGGTGAGGAGGGCGCCGTGAGCGCCTACGGGTCGCGGGCCTGCAAGCCTGTTCCGACCTGATCGATCCCCTCCCCCGGTTCTGCGCCGCGCATGGAAATCGGGCGGTGCTGACGGCATGCGCCGGGCCTGATTCACACCTACGCTGGAATGCGCTCAAAACCCACCATAGATGTGCGGAGGTGGATCACTGTGGCGAAAGTGCTTTTCATCGTCAGTGGTGCGACGTACTGGGTGCTGAAGGACGGTACGCGGCACGCGACCGGCTACTGGGCCGAGGAATTCGCGATGCCGTACAAAGCGATCACCGAAGCGGGTCACGAGGTCGTGATCGCCACGCCCGGAGGCGTGGTTCCGACGGTGGACATGATGAGCCTCCGCCCGTCCATGGCTGGAGGTGAGGATGGAGCCCTGGAGCTGGAGGAGATCATCCGCTCCGCCGAGGCGATGCGTCGGCCGCTCAAGCTTTCCGACATCCACCTGGAGGACTACGACGCGGTGTACCTGCCCGGCGGTCATGGTCCGATGGCGGATCTCGCGTACGACGCCGACGTCGGTCGGCTGCTGACGGCGCAGCTCGCCTCGGGCAGGCCCCTGGCCATCGTGTGTCACGCTCCCGCGTCGCTCTTGGCCACCAGGATCCACGGCGAGTCGCCGTTCAAGGGCTACCGGGTCACTGGCTTCACCAACGACGAGGAGGCGGGTGTCGGACTGGCCGCCAAGGCCACGTGGCTTCTGGAGGACGAGCTCAAGGACAAGGTGGGCGTCGACTTCAGCCGCGGCCCGATGTGGGAGCCGTACATGGTCGAGGACCGCAACCTCATCACCGGGCAGAACCCTCACTCCGCTGCCATCCTGGCCGACCGGCTGCTCGAGATCCTCAAGTGAGCACTATGCCCTCTGATGCACCGAGCGCCGGAGAGCTGGTCCTTGTCTGACCGGGCGATCCAAGGCAGAGCGCACAAGGCACGGCGCCCGGTGAGACGCGGAGCGTCGAGTCCTTGCGACGGCAGGAGCGCACGGTTCCGCGTCGAAGGACGCGGTGGCGACGAGCCTGTTCCTCACACCCTTGGAAGGCCGACAGCGCGGACAGCACTCAAAGTTCGCGCGACAGCAGCAGGCGCACACATGCGCCAGTCACCAGGGCCTGCACCGCGGGCAGCGGGGTGCGCCGCCGCACACCGCCCCCAACTGGTGCCGTTCGCGAGTGCCCTGACGCATAATCAGGGGACCTGCCCGGGGCGAAGCGAGACGGTGCAGCCGGTCCTCAAGGAAAGGCCACTGCCTCCGGACCTCCTGCACGACCTCCGCGCCCAGACACCCTGCGCTCGTCGTCGACGGCCAGGCGGCCGCGATGACCCGTGGCGCGGTGGAGTGGCCGCTCACCTCGCAGTCCGCACACGCACTCGGCTCCACCGCAGCCGATCCGCCGCGGGCGACCGGCGACCGGCGACCGGCGACCGGCGACCCCAGGATCCACGGGGCGATCCGCCCAGCACCCTCCGCATCGACGTGAACGACGACGGGCGGCCATTGCGACGGCCCCGCGAGGAAGAAGAGGAGCGACCGTGACTGGGGTGACCGGCAGGGTGGCACTGGTGACAGGCGCCGGCAGCGGAATCGGCGCGGCCACCGCGCGACTTCTTGCGGCACGAGGGATGCGGGTGGTGGTCAACTACCTCCGCAGCAGTACGGCCGCCCAGGACCTGGTGGCCGGCATCGAGGCCACCGGCGGCCGGGCCATGGCCGTGCAGGCCGACGTGCGCGAAGTGGCGGCGATCGAGGACATGGTCCGACAGGTCCAGGCGGCCTGGGGCGGCATCGACGTACTCGTGCACAACGCGCTCATCCCGTACGCGGTCAAGCCGTTCCAGGACATGACGTGGGAGGAACTGGGCGGCAAGCTCGATGCCGAGATGCACGCGGCGTTCGCGGTCACCAAAGCCGTCCTGCCGACCATGACCGGACAGGGCTGGGGACGCATCGTCTACATCAGTACGGGTCTCAGCCGCCAGCCGCGGGAGAACATGATCGCCCTGGGCACGGCCAAGGCCGCGCTGGAGCAGTTCGCCCGGTACCTCGCACAGGAACTGGGCCCGCAGAGCATCACGGTCAACATCGTCGCGCCCGGCCCCGTGGAGGACACACGCATGGCCCGCATGGCGGACGTGTTCGACGACGCGCACAAGCAGCGGCAGGTGGCGGCCACACCCCTGGGCCGCCTGGCACACCCCGGCGACGTCGCCCAAGCGGTCGCCTTCTACGCCGCCGAGGACAACGCCTTCATGACCGGCAGCACGGCCGTGGTCAACGGCGGGATGTCCATGTACTGACGCCCCACGCTCCCCGCAGACAAGCCATCCCGGTCTCGCACACCCCTCGGAACCGGGGACCGCCGCGCCTGCGACACGCACGGGCGCCTGACGCGACACGATCAAGGGAATCGATCATGCACGCCATCGATCTCGCCTACGTCGGGCGGGGCCTGCACGAGGACTGACCGCCTACATCGCCGACCAGGAGGGTTACTACGGCGACGAGGGCGTCCACGTCGCGCTGCACGACGGGTGCCTGTGGGACGAGGAGCGACTGCGCCGCAGCTAAACCATCGGGCTCGGCCGGGCCCTGCTGTCCCGGCTGACCGCCGGCACACCCTGGGTCGCACTCAGTGTGAACACCCACCGCCCGCTGTTCTGGTTCCTCTCCCACTCCGGCCTGAACTCGCCGGCCGACCTGGCCGGCCGACGGCTGGCGGTGCACGCCCCCCGCACCGCGCCAGGATGCTTCACCCGGATCGTGCTGCGCCAGGCCGGCCTGGACCCGGACCGCGACATCAACACCATCGTCCGCGCCCCTGGCGACTACGGCATGGACCTGCGCCGGCTGCGGGACGGCAGCATCGACGCCGCCCTGGTCGGCAGCACCATGGCACCGGAAGCGGTAGCCGCCGAACACGGCTGGAATGTGCTGGCCTGGGTCGGCGACCACTTCCGGATCCCCACCGTAGGCCTGGCCGTCGACCCTACCCACACCAACCCGGACGACCCCGCGGTCCAGGCCGTCCTGCGAGCCCACCGCCGCGCCCTACAGGTGATCCACAACGACCCCGCCACCACGGTGCGGCACATGCGGACATTCCTCGGCGGACAGACCGCGGACGAAGCCCGAGCCCACTACGAGAGGTTCATCGCACCGCATTTCACCACCGACGGCCAAGCCGACCTCACCGTCGGGGCCACCGCGATCGCCGAGGTCGCCGCCGAACTCGGCGTCCCCGCCGACGTCACAGCAGCGGAGTTCTACCGCACCGCAACTGCCGCACTCTGATAGGGCTTCGTCAACGTAAGACTCCTGAACACCCGGATCGTCAAGTGCGCGGTGTCCCCCGCGTCCAAGACCCGGGATTACAGCCGATGCGGTACGGCGGTCGGACCTGCCCCACTCCTTGTCGGGAGGTGAGGCCGGACAGCGGCAACCACCATGGCGGCGAACACCAGCACCCAGACCACGCCGGCGACCCAGATCTCCCAGCGGCCCAGCGTGACCAGCCACGAGGTCTTGGTGACGCGCCCCAGTTCATGCGTGGTGACCGCGTACATTCCGATCGGGAAGACGAGGTTCCACCAGCCGAGCTCGTAATGGAACGGGATCTTGCGCAGGACATGCCGCCATACCCCCAGAGCCAGCAGCAGCGGAATCAGCCAGCTGGAAAAGGACCACAGGACAACGGACACCCCGGCGATCGCCGAACGCGACAGCAGCATGTTTCCCGCCGGCAGTTCGAGCAGCCTCGTCCCCACGAGCACACCGATCGCCGCGGCCCCCATGAAGATCCAGGACGAGGTCATGAGGTTTCCCGGGTCGACGGGCCGGGCCAGCAGCCTGGCCAGGATGATCGCCGCGGTCAGCAGGTACTGCATCAGTCCGATACCCCAACACACCAGGGCCACTACCGGCAGGACGTCACCTGATACCGAGGGCACAAGACCGACTGCCGCGACCGCCACCGACTGGGATCCCACCGCCCAGAGGAACCAGGTGCCGTTCACCTGGTCGATCGATGGATCGCGTCTCGTGTTGGCAATGAGCCCGAGCGGAATCCCGTAGCCCAACAGCAGCCACCCGACCCCTCCGAACGCCAAGAACGCTTCGGCCGCTGTGGTGTAGCCATCCGACTCCAGGCGAGCGGCCAGCACATTGGCCGCGATGATGATGGTGAGGAAGGCGAATGAGCGCGGCCCGACGAGGTCCGCCATGAACCGCTGCCGCGAGCACAGAAACCGCCATCCGTAGGCGGGCAACAGCACCGCGAACCCGACCAGGCCCACCACGAGCAGTACCACGGAGGCGGTGTGTGCTTTGTTGATGTTCAGGGCGGTGGACACGATGCCTGTGCCCATGACGAACGCGAAAGCCCCCGCGTTGAGATCCGCGATCCTGGAGGAAACAGCCGCCCGGTATCCATGGGGGTTCAAAGCGGGCTCGGGGCGGTCCGCACCGGAAATCCATTCGGCGAGCACGGCGGCTTGGCTGTGGTCCACATCCTGGCCAGCGGTCAGCAGGGTGAGCTTGCCATGTCGGGCAAGGTCACGCAGTTGGCTCGCGGCCTGCTTGTGCTGCGCACTTCCGAGTTCGGCGAGATAGCGGCTGCGGAACTCCGCATAGGGAGGAGCTTCATGCTCGTACCAGCTCTGTAGCTCCGTGGATGGCGCCACCTCGGGCAGCAACTTGTCGATATGCGCTTCTTCTCTTTTGAGTCCCTGGGGCCAGACACGTTCGACGAGTACCCGTGTGCCGTCCTCGGAAGATGTCTGTTCATAGATTCCGTGACAGGTCACCTGCTCGCCCATGACGCACCTTCCCGGATTGGTGTCCCAGATCGTCGAGGCTATACCGGCTCCGTTCGGCCCGATGCCGTACGCGCTGACACTGACGGACTGCGGCGTCGCGTGCCCGACTGTGCGGCAGCCCCCTGCGTCTCTATTGCATTCGCTCGGCGGCTTCATTCCACGATGGATCGCTGTCCGGAGCGTCCGGCGTGCAGGGGTTAGTAGGTCGCCTACTGAGATTCACGTGGGACGCGTGGCGGCACGCCCTCCTCATTTCTGTCCCGTTCCAGGAACGGCTGACGGCAGTCGGAGCGCAGTTGAGGCTAATTCGCCGCCCTACGTCCAAAGCACGCGGCGGATTCGGCGATCGGCTCCTCCGGATACCCGTCACGAGTCTCAGCACCTGCTTTTTCGGGAGGGAAAACAGGGTGTCGGGCTCAACATTTCGAATTTCTTCTGCACCATTCCCGAGGCCTCGTCAAGAAATCGACGGAGTCTGAGATGGCCTGGTTACCACGCGGAGGGAGTGGCCGGTGGGGGGCCGGTGAGGGTGCGCTGTACGGGGCCCGGCGCCAGAGCGCTGTGCCGGGCTCGTCAGGGCCGCGCGATCCGGCGGTACAGGACGCGGAAGGCGGCCAGGAGCAGCAGCGCCGCCACCGCCAGCACCACCGCGCCGGAGGCGATCTGGTAGGGCCAGTAGTCGCCGCTGTGGAGAGAGTTCAGGAGATAGGAGTCCTGGGGCAGCAGGTCGTAGAACTGGAGACCGAGCACACCGCCCTGGTGGTAGCCGGAGACCTGCGACGAGAGCGGGAAGTCCACCAGCACCACCGCGCGGGAGCGGACCAGCAGGGCGGCGAGCAGCCAGGTGAGCGCGGGCGCAGCGATCAGTGTCGGCCAGGTGCGCCGCAGCACGGTCGCGGTGACCGCGCCGGCCGCGACGCCGAGCAGGACGTAGGCGACGGTGACCGGGCCGATGGTGAAGTAGGCGTTCTGGCGTTCGGCGCCGTAGGTGAGCAGGTCGAGGCGGTAGGCGTGGTCGGCACTGATCCGGTACAGGGCCACCAGTGCGACGACCGGCACCGAGACGAGCACGGCGAGCGTCGCCCAGCGGACCGTGAACCAGCGTCGGGGCGAAACCGACTGGGCCAGGGCGAGAGTGACGCGTCCGGTCTCCCACTCGCGTGCGGTGAGTACGCCTGTGATCAGCGCCGCGAACAGGGCGGGCTTGAAGGCGAGGAGGGTGCCGTCGGAGAGGAGCCTCGCGGTCATGTTGTGGGCGTCGTCGGCGTAGCGCGCGAAGTGGTAGTCCTGGCTGCCGACGTGGTCGCGCAGTGCGATGGCATCGGCCCAGCCGTCGTAGTGGTGGATGATCTGGGCGCCGGCGCCCAGCGCCAGCAACAGAAGCGTGAGGGCGACGAGGCGGTACTGCCGCAGGGCGAGCTTCAGCAACGGTCCTCGGGGGCCGGGCCGGGAGGTCTTCGGTGCGGATATGGCGGTGCTGGCGCTCATGCGGCGGATTCCTTGAGGTGCGACGGAGCGGAGAGGGTGAGGCCGGGGGACGCCGGCGCGGTGAGGTGGGCGAGGACCAGCTCCTCCAGCGCGGGGGGCCGTACCTCCCAGTCGGTGGGCAGCGGTCCGGCGGGGCGGATCAGGGCGCTGGTGCCCCGGCCCGCCGGGCGGGATTCGACGACGAGGTGGCCGTCGAGCCGGTCGGCGCCACCGGGCAGGGCGACCACGGCGTGGGACGCGGTGAGCTCCTCGATACCGCCGCACAGCCGGATGCCGCCCTCGTGGAGAAGCAGCAGGTGGTCGCAGACGTCGGTCAGCTCGGAGATGATGTGCGAGGACATGACAACCGTGGTGCCGGTGTCGGCGACATGGGCCATGAGCAGGCCCATCAGCTCCTGGCGGGCGAGGACGTCGAGGTCGGCCATCGGTTCGTCGAGCAGGAGCAGGTCGGCGCGTTTGCCGAGGGCGAGGGCCAGAGCGATCCTGGTGCGCTCGCCGCCGGAGAGGTCCCCGACGCGTTCGTCCTTGCGGAAGCGCGAGGGGTCGGCGATCTGCTCCGCCAGTGCCGCGTCCCAGTTGCCGTCGTTGAGACGGGCGCCGAGGCGCAGGGTCTCCGGCACGGTGAATCGGCTGAACAACGGCCGGCCCTGCGAAAGATAGGCGACCCGGGGATGCCCGGCGCGCGGCGGCCCGCCGAGGACCTCGACCGTCCCCGAGGTGGGACGTTGCAGGCCGGCCGCCAGTTGCAGCAGCGTGGACTTGCCCGCACCGTTGGGACCGACCAGGGCGCAGACGACCCCGGCGGGGACGGCGAAGGTGCAATCGTCGAGTACGTCCGGACCCCTTCGGCGGTGTCTCCTGCTCACGCCTTCGGCGACAAAAGCCGCGTCAGGACTGGTGATGGGGTACGGCATGGTCTTCCTTCGGGGAGTAGAGGTCTTCGAGTACGTCGGTGAAGAGCGCGGTGAGGTCGTCCCGCTCCAGGCCCGCCGCGCGGGCCCGTGCCACCACCTCCGCGAGTTCGGCCCGCCAGGGCGAGTCGGCGGACGACGCGCCGAGTGTGCCCGTCACGAACGTTCCGTGCCGTCGCCGGGTCTCGACGAGGCCCTGGGCTTCGAGCTCGCGGTACGCCTTGAGCACGGTGTTGGGGTTCAGCGCGGTCGCTTCCACGACAGCGCGGGCGGTGGGCAGCCGGTCGCCCGGCTCCAGCAGGCTGAGCCGCAGGGCCTGCTGCACCTGCTGGATGATCTGCACATAGGCGGGGACTCCGCTGTGTCGATCGATCCGGAAGACGAATGCCACGCCCGGACCCCCGTTCCATTAATCAACTAGCTGAATGATGCATTGCGTCACTGGGCAGGTCAACCCCCGTCGAGGACGCCCCCTTCACCTCCCCTCACCCCATCCCGCTGCGCATCGGTCACCGGGCGACGTCGAGGCCGCCCGGCCCGTGCCCAGCGCCCGCGAGAAGGTCCGCGTCCCGTGGTAGGCGCGAAAGGGGGAGCGACGACCGTGACAACCATCACGGTGATCCGGCACACGGACCTGACCGAGGGCGGAATCCCTCTGGCCCGCACCGCCCTGGACGACCCGCACAAGCAGTGCGCCGACGCTGTCGTCAGCGTCTCCTGTATCGCCAAGGGCGCCGACCCCACTTCGCAGCTGGACGCGGCCGTGCAGTGGCGCAACGGTCGCGGAGATGGTGGTCGGCTGTGCGCCGGGGCAGGAGCTGCCGAACTCGGTGGGGCGGGAGGCCGAGGTCGTTCCTGGGCGCCGGCGAGGCGCAGCCACACCTTCGCGTCGCTCGCTGCGCGATGGGCGCCAATAAGCCCGTCCAGCGTCTGCTGGAGATGACCGGCGTCGACACCGTCATCCCCTGCCATTCACCACCGAGCAAGCAACCTTCAACGGCCGCGCCGCGTTCGAGGCGGCGGCCTTCAAAGAATTCGCCCTGTTCGGGTCGGCGACCTTCACAGGCGACGCCGCGTTCGTGTCGGCAATCTGCGAAGGCAGCGCCAGGTTCAGGTCGGCAGCGCAGTCGATTGCGCAGATCTGTCAGGTCTGTCCTGAACAGTGGGTACAGGCTGTTGTGGGCCACTACGGTCGGACTCCTGAAGCCAGGGCAAAACGGCGAGGGGGACGGGGTGACGGGTAACAGACAGGGAACCCGGCAGGGTGCCGGCGGTTACGGCGGGAACCACATCGACTTCCACGGAGGTCTCTTCACCGGCCCCGTCATCGGAACAGGCGTCCAGAACAACCACTACGCGGCGCCTCGACCGCGGGCGAGTCTGCCGCATCAGGTCGGGGTGATCCCGCCTCGAGCTGACAGCTTCCAGTACCGAGCCGAAGCCGGCCGGCTGCGTGAGACGCTGACGGGCGGTGAGGCCGCGATCCTGGTCGGCCAGGACACGGTGCGCGGACAGGTCCTGGTCGGAATGGGTGGGGTCGGTAAATCCCAGCTCGCCGCCGACTACGCCCGCACCATCTGGCGGGCGGGCGAAGTGGATGTGCTGGTGTGGATCACCGCCGGCAATCCGGCCGCGGTGGCAGCTGGATACGCGCAGGCAGCCGTCGAACTCCTGGGCGCCGACCCGGCAGACTTCGAAACGGCAGCCCGCGCATTCCTGGCCTGGCTGGAACCCCGGGCCGGGCAGCATCCGGTGCGGTGGCTGGTGGTCCTGGACGACGTCACCCAGCCGGGCGACCTCAACGGACTGTGGCCCGCGCCCAGTCCGCACGGCAGGACCCTGGTCACCACCCGCCGCCGCGACGCCGCCCTGCGCGGGCACGGCCGCCACATGATCGAGATCGGCCTGTTCACCCCCCTCGAATCCGTCACCTACCTCACCACCGCACTCGCCGACCACGGTCGTACCGAGCCCGACAACGACCTCGCCGCACTCGCCGACGACGTCGGCCACCTGCCCCTGGCTCTGTCCCAGGCCGTCGCCTACCTCATCGACGCCGACATCACCTGCGCCGCGTACCGGAGCCTGCTGGCCGACCGCGCCACGAAACTCGCCGACGCCACACCCGAAGAGGACGCCCTCCCCGACGGGCAGACCCACCCCACCGCCGCGGCCTGGGCCATGTCCATCGACCGCGCCAACACCCTCCGCCCCGCAGGCCTCGCCCGACCGCTCCTCCAGCTCGCGGCTTTTCTCGACCCCAACGGCATTCCCGACACCGTGCTCACCAGTCCAGCCGCCCTCGCCTACCTCACCGACCACGCCACAGCCGCCGGCCACGACCAAGGCCCCGTGACACCCGAGCGGGCTCGCATGGCGTTCCGGGCGTTGCACCGGCTCAGCCTCGCCGACCACACCCCCGACGCTCCGCATCAGGCGGTCCGGGTCCACCAGCTCATCCAACGCGCCGTCCGCGACACTCTCACCCCAGACCTGCATCATCAGACCGCCCACACTGCCTCCGACGCCCTGATCGCGGCCTGGCCCGACATCGAAAACGACACCACCGTCGCCCAGGCCCTACGAGCCAACACCGAAGCCCTCACCGCCTGCGCCGAAACCGCACTGCACTCCCCCGACGCACACGCCGTGCTCTACCAGGCAGGCCTCAGTCTCGGAGAAGCCGGACAGGTCACCGCCGCCCGGGACCACTTCCACCACCTCACGCAGACCACCACCAGCCACCTCGGTTCCGACCATCCCGCCACCCTCACCGCCCGCCACAACCTCGCCCGGTGGCAGGGCGCGGCGGGCGACCCCGCCAAGGCCGCCACCGCATTCGCCGCCCTGCTGGACGACTTGCTGCGGGTCCTGGAACCCGACCACCCCGCCACCCTCACCACCCGCCACAACCTCGCTCACTGGCAAGGCGAAGCAGGCAGCCCCACCAGCGCCGCCGGCGCACTGGCCGAACTCCTGGACGACTTGCTGCGGGTGCTGGGACCTGACCATCCCGCCACCCTCACCACCCGCCATGACCTCGCCCACTGGCGGGGCTCAGCAGGCGACCCCACGGGAGCCGCCAGCGCGTTCGCCGACGTGCTGACGGACTTCCTGCGGGTCCTGGGGCCCGACCACCCCGACACCCTCAACACCCGCCACAACCTCGCCCGGTGGCAAGGCGCAGCAGGCGACCCCACGGGAGCCGCCAGCGCGTTCGCCGAACTGCTGGAGGACTTCCTGCGGGTCCTGGGACCCGACCACCCCGACACCCTCAACACCCGTGCAAACCTCGCCCGGTGGCAAGGCTCAGCGGGCGACCCCACGGGAGCCGCCACCGCGTACGCCGATCTGCTGACGGACCGGCTGCGGGTCCTGGGACCCGACCACCCCGACACCCTCACGACCCGAGGCAACCTCGCCCGGTGGCAGGGCGAAGCAGGCGACCCCGCCGGTGCTGCCGACGCGTACACCGAACTGCTGGAGGACTTCCTGCGGGTTCTGGGACCCGGCCACCCCGACACTCTCACCGCCCGAGGCAACCTCGCCCGGTGGCAGGGCGAAGCAGGCGACCCCACCGGTGCTGCCGACGCGTACACCGAACTGCTGGAGGACTTCCTGCGGGTCCTCGGACCCGAGCATCCCAACACCCTCACCGCCCGCCAGAACCTCGCCTACTGGCAAGGCCTGGCAGGCGAGGCCACCGGTGCTGTCACCGCGCACGCCGAACTGCTGGAGGACTTCCTGCGGGTTCTGGGACCCGACCACCCCGACACCCTCACCACCCGCGCAAACCTCGCCTACTGGCAGGGCGAAGCAGGCGACGCCACCAAAGCCGCCACCGCGTACGCCGACCTGCTGGCGGACTTCCTGCGGGTCCTGGGACCCGACCACCCCAGCACCCTCACCACCCGAAACAACCTCGCCTACTGGCAGGGCGCAGCAGGCGACCCCACCGGGGCTGCCAGTGCGTTCGCCGAGCTGCTGACGGACTGTCTGCGGGTCCTGGGGCCCGACCACCCCAACACCCTCACCACCCGAAACAACCTCGCCCGATGGCAGGGCTGAGCCGGCGACCCCACCAAAGCCGCCACCGCCTACGCCGACCTGCCTCAAACCCGACTACGCGGAAGCCCTGGGGGATTGCGTGACCACGGAACGGCAGCCCACCGAGACTCTGCCCACGGGCCTACTCGCCCGGCGGAACTCGAACGAAGCCCTCGGTCCAATCGTTCTCATACAGCTCGCAGACGTCGAAGTAGAAGCACTCTGGTTCATCACGGAACCCCGGTAGCAGTCGAGCCTGACGCACACGCTCTTCAACCCGCTCGAGGGCTGAGTAGATACCGAGCAGCTTCACGTCGTCGCCGTCCGACTCGTCGCGGAACACACCGCTCTCATCGACGTGCACTGTCGAGCCGTCGTCGCCAGCTTCGTTCCGGTGGCCGACATGCCACAGCGGATGCATGATCACGGGCGCGAAGCCATCGGCACTCGAATCGGTGGACGTTTCGGTGCCCCTCACCTCCTGGGACCCCACGATCACAAACCTCGCATCACACGACTTCGCCGAGGCCCTGCTGCCATCTCGATCTTTGCCCCGCCCTCACACTGGCCCGACCCACGAGAACCGTCGCGGATTTTCTCCGCGGCGACTGTCATGATCGGGAAACCCGGACAGTCCCGCTGCCCGGCCAACGATTCGAGAGCCACTAGCTCGTGCCGCCGCCTGGCCAACTGGCAGCGATCTCGCGTCCTTGCTGGACGGCCAGGTCCAGGAGGCCTGGAAAAAGGGTGTCGAGGTCTTCGCGGCGCAGTTGGTTGAGTCGTCGCGTTCCTTCGTCGCGCTGCCGGATGACCCCAGCTTGCCTCAGGACTTTGAAGTGGCCGCTCTGGGTGGACTTGCTGACCGGGAGAGCGAAGGTGGTACACGCCAGCTCACCGTGAGGTTCAACCTGGGCGAGGCGGGCGACGACGGCGAGGCGTATGGGGTCGCTCAGCGCCGCCATCACGGCGGTGAACTGCATGTGCCGTCGGTCCGGGTGCACGAGGTCGGTTGCAGAGCGGCTTGCCACACGAGCAGACTACCGTAGATGTTCGCCGTTTCCGAACATCTGCTATGTTCGGCAATGGCGAACATGATAGGTGTCTTCGCCCTCGAGTCCGTCGACCAACCGTCTGTCGACCGCATCAGTCCCTACAGCCTCGACCCCGCGGGTGTCCCGCGGTCGCCGCACCTCAGGAGACCTCCATGAACGCACTGCTTACCGAGGTAATCGAAGCCCACGGCGGGAACACGCGCTGGCGCGAGCTGACGCGGGCGCGAGCCACTCTGGTCAGCGGGGGACATCTGTTCGAGGCCAAGGGCCTGCCGCAGGATCCTGCGCCGCGCGAGATGACCGTTCTGCTCCACGAGGAGCACGCCTCGGTCACGCCCTTCGGAGCCCCTGACCAGAAGACCGACTTCACGCCCGGCCGGGTGAGCATCGACAAGCTCGACGGACGGACGGTGGCCGAGCGCGAGAACCCGCGAACGTCCTTCGCCGGACACACTCTGGAGAGCCCCTGGGACCCGCTGGACCGGGCCTACTTCAACGGCTATGCGCTGTGGACCTACCTCACCACGCCGTTCCTGCTGGCCATGCCCGGCTTCACGGTCACCGAGATCGAGCCGTGGCAGGAGGGAGACGAGCTCTGGCGGGGTCTGCGCGCCACATTCCCGGCCGAGATCGCCAGCCACAGCACCCACCAGGACTTCTACTTCGGCCCCGATCACCTCCTGCGCCGGCACGACTACCACGTCGACGTGGCGGGCGGATTCGCTGCCGCGCAGTACGTCTACGACTGCGTGGAAGCGGACGGCATCGTGCTGCCCACCAAGCGCCGGGCCTACCGTCGTGACGCCGACGGCTCCCCCATCCTCGAGGGTGAGGTCATGGTCTCGATCGACCTCAGCGACATCCACTTCAGCTGACACAAGGAGAACACCACCGGGCGCCAGGGGCGCAGGCCGCCCGGACCGCCTGGTGCGCCACATACCTGAACGTGCCCACACCCCAGCCGCTGCACGGCACCGCCGCACAGCGGCGACAGCGGCAGGAGATGTCCCGGCTCATCGCCGCACACGGGCGCCGCCGGTGTCCGCACTTCCGTGTGTTCAGACTGCCCATTCCGACGGGGCGGCCTCAAATGGGCAGTTCAGGAACCTCGCCGGGCCTGACCGCGACAATCTCCACACGGGTGCAGCCGGTCTCTTTCAGTGCCTTCCGTCGGCGCTTGGCCGCGGGCTTGTCGAAGCGGCCGGCAGAGACCTGCGATACGCCCTCACGGTCGGTCCACACCAGACCATAGCGCTGCGTCGCGGTCGTCATGGCGGCCATCCTCCCTGCATTCCTCGTCCGTGCGCACGTCGTGCGGGCAGTTCGTCATCCGTTCGATCCAGCAGCTTCACACCTGTCGGTGAAAGCGGCAATGGTGGGACCATGCGCTCACCTCAGTGGGCGCGGCGCGCAGCTGCGCGCCCACCGCGCATGGGTCGCCCCGTACGGGGAGGAACCCGCGGTACATCGACTCGCCGCACCCCTCGGGCTGCCCCCACCGACCGTCAGCGACCACTGACCCGCATGCGGGCCCAGGCACCGAGGTGACACCCCTCGGGGCGCGCAGCCGCCAATGTCCGCGCTGCGGCCGCTGACCGGCTCCACGGTTGACTGCAGACTCGCCCCGAGCCACCTCGCCGAGGTTCAATGCCGGAGTGGAGGACTGGGCACAGATGCGTGACTGCAGGTTCGAGATTGGTCGTGTTCCGGAGCTCTTGGAGCGAGTCGAGCGTGATGACGACGCAGACGCGTGGAAGGAACTGGGTTGGCGGCTTGTCCTTGAGCATGACCTGGTGTCCCCGGCGAGTTTCGCGGCGCTGCCACGCCTGGTGCGCCTCGCGCCACGCAGCGCGCAGGCGCGAGCCCTGGCGGGCGAGATCCTCGGGCGTGCGGCAGGGCGCCACGGCTGCGACGCTCTCCTGGCCGGCTGCGCCGGCGCCATCGCGCAGTTCCGCGAAGTGCTGGACCGGCACCTGCGGTCGCGGCCGGCTGACTACCTCATGTCTTTCCTCGCCCTGCTCTCGGCCGAGGAGGAATACCACTGGGCGGCGGTCCTGGGTGACTTCACAGACGACTTCTATCCGCTGGCCTGTCCCCACTGTGACGCAGAGGTCGTGATCGCCATCGGCGACTACGGACGGTACTCCGCGACTCGGGACTGGAACATGGGTGATGTGGAGCGACGGGACCTGCGCCCGGCGGCCGCCGAGGGACTGACCGGAACCGGCAGATGGATGCATGAAACAGTTGTCCGCGATGGGCAGAAGACACTCGCCGACGGAATTCGCCACCTGTTCGGAGATGCGGAATGCCCGGGCTGCGCCAGCGTCTTCAACGTCGCCGACGAATACACCTACGCCAACCGTCCGGTCATGCGGTAGGAAACCGTGTGAGCCCTGCACGACAATGAGACGGGGGACGAAACACCACGTGCAAGCCCGTCAGTTGCGGTCTACCCGTGGCTGCCTTCGACCCTGACGCCGACCTCTCCGCCGGCCTCTCCGCCGGCCTCTCCGCCGGCCTCTCCGCCGGCCTCTCCGTCGACCTCGCCGTGCGCCTGATGGCGGACTCCTTCGTCACCCTGTACTGGCGCCGGAGTCTGCTGGACCGACCCACCCTGGTTGCGCGACCACGACTGCCAAGTCGTCATCCTCAAAACGGGGCAGCGGACTGCGCAAGCGGACATGCACCGGGACGTCGCCACGGCGATCGACTTCCCGGACTACTACGGACACAACCTCGACGCACTCAACGACTGCCTCCGGGACGTCGAGTCCCTTCAAGTACGGACGCACAAGGGATGCGAATGGCCTGATCATTGTCGTCCCCGACTACGACCACCTCGCCCGCGCCGAACCGCGTGCGGCGCACCGTCCTGAACGTCTCGCCGACCGCGCTCGCAGTGCGGCACTGTTCGGACACCGCATCATGGGCTGCGGTCAGGGCTTCCAGGTGCGCAGGAGGGACGCGATCCGGCTGGCGGTGCAGCGCGGGTTGTTCAGCTCGTGGGCGAGCGCGGTGAGCTGTTCGCGGGTGGGGTTGACGGCGATGTTGCCGGCCTCGAGATACATGACCGCCACGGCACAGGCGACGGTGAGGTTGGAGCGCTCCAACCAGCGGCAGCGGCCCAGGTTGTGCACCAGGGCCGCGGCGCGGGCGTAGGGGCCGTCATAGACAGAGGTGTCGAGGAGTTCGCCGCGGTGGCGGGCGACGGCGGCGATAGGGACGCCGTAGTCGTCAGGGGTCGGATCGTGGCGCCCGGCCCGTTCCGCCACTTCGAGAATCCAGGATTCGTCGACGTGCAAGATCACGCGGCGACGCCCGCCTGGGGATCGGCGTACGGGGCGTCGAGCTGCTGCTCCAGATCGTCGAGGAACGTGCCGTGCTCATCGATGAGCCGCTGTGCAGCCGCCATGCCGGCGGCGCGGGCACCGGTGGTGTCCTCGATGATCAGCCGCTCCACGTACTTGTTGAAGTCCAGCCTGCGAGCGGCTGCGGCGGCCCTGCCGGCCGCGAGCACGTCCTCTTCCAGCCGGACCTGCGTCTGCTTCTTCGCGGAAGTCATACTCGTATGGTAGCAGGGTGGTAGCAGGCGGCCGGGCGGTACGTAGTCGATGGCGCATACACCTGCTGCAGACCACCTCTTCCAGGAGACATCCGCCACCACGACCGCGCGCACAGGCATCAGCCTGCGGAGGGACGCGGGGCGCGCAGGTGCGCTCGTTCCTTCAGCTCTTCCTCGTCGACCAACATGAGCATCGGCTGACCCGGTGCGCACACCATGGTCACGAGGAATTTGTTCGGCGCGTCCGACCGGGCGTTGCCGTCTTGGTAGTGGATCACGTCACCGCCCGGCTCCCAGAACGTCTCACCCGCCTTGATCACGCGCTCCGGCTCGCCCTCGAGCTCGAACCGGACCGCGCCCTCCATCACGTAACCGAACGCCGGCCCCGAGTGGCGATGCGGAGGGAGCCCGGGGTGACCAGGAGGCCACTCGACAAGGATCGTCATCGCCGATCCGCCTTCGGGGAAGAAGGGCGGATTGACTTCCTGCAGCAACTTGACCTCGGGCGGCAGAGAGACCTCTTGCCCGTCGTCAGGGGCTGCGTGCGATGGGTTCTTCTCTGGCATGTATCACACCTCCGTAAGCCTGCCTGGAATGGACGATCAGCCACAGCCCGCATCCGTGACAGGCCGACCCGAAACCACCCTGCCTCACGTCGGAGGTCGTCACAATCCGGGAGCAAACTGCATCGAATACCGCACTTCCTCACGGGACGCCCACCGCCCGGAAGCCACGTTTGCAGGTCAGCGAATTCCGTCGGCTGACCAGCAAGAGGAGCCTGCCCCTCCCCCGTGGTGCGTCGGCGACCGCGCCGGCTGAATCCGCGCCGCTTTCGCACTTCGTTGAGTCGTGAGCCGATGATGTCGGTAAGGCTTCGTCAGCGGGAACGGCACGGCCATCCCGAATGTCACGGACGACCCCAACTGTGCGACCAGCCAGAGAGAACAACAGCAATATTGCACCATCTGTTTTGCGGTCCTTGCCCGCTGTACGGGGTCAGCTGGTATTGCGACCCCTTTTGCGCCTGCCGAGCCGCCCGAGGACGTAGGCCACCCTCAGCAGGATGACGGTAAGGACGGCTCCGATGGCCCAGTGCTTCCACGGACCGGATGCCAGCAAGAGTCCGCCAAGGCCAAGGTGGACGGTCACCACCAGCGCAACAACGGCTATTACGCCGAGCGTTGCGGTGCGCCGTGGGCGAGGCACGACCCTGTCCATCGGAGCAGAGTCATCGGGCGGCTGAGCAGCGGCCCCCGTCTGTTGCCAGATGACATGCGGCAGCGCGTCGCGCCTGCCAATCTTCCGCAGGCTGCCGGTAATCAGGTGCTGGATGCTCTGGAGACTGTCCTGGTCAGTGGCTTCGACACGCAGTGTCAGCGAGTCGGAGCCGAGGTGCAGCGTGCATCGGCCCATGTCGACGTTGATCGTCCCGTGACTGTCGGTACGTTCGACGTGGCGGATCCGGGGCGATGGCGTGCCGCCGTGGAGCAGGCGAAGAATGTGGAGTATCCGGCTGCCCACATGGCCCGGGGGCTCGCACAATCGCTCCAGGTACCAGCTCGGGCGGTCGGTCCGGACGCGGGCTTCGGCGATCAGCATTGCGGGGCCTTCAGCGCGCTCCGGTTCACCCTCCAGCGCGCCGGTCGTCCCGGACGGATCAGTGATCAAGGCAGTCGCCGTCTCAGCGCGGTCGCACGCCGGTGACTGCGGCACCGACACGACGACCGCCTCCGTCCACGGCGGCAGCGAGGTGTTACGAGGGTCGTCAAGCTGCTGCGGGTCTTCGACGTTCATGATGCAGAACCCAGTCCTTCCTGGCTGTGAGGCTCTGACTACCGACAAGGCGGCGCGCTGATCTGTGACAACCGAACACGCCTGTCCGCCTCGTGTTCAGTGCACGCCGGGGCGGGGGGGCGCAGTTGTTCGTCGGAGTCGACAGACGCGCAGCCATCGCTGGAACCGCGGTGGTCACTGGGGTTTCACGCGGCCTCGGTGCCGTGATCGCCCGACGTCCCGCGGCCGACGGACACCCGGTCCCCGTCGCGTACCGGCCCCGGACCGAGGCCGCCGGCCGGGTGGTGGCGGACCGGTGCCGCGCTGGAGGAGTCTCATAGCGCGAACGCGCCTATTCGAGCTGGTGGAGTGTGCTCGGGAGGAAAAGCGAAAGGATCAAGAAGCCCGGTCGCGCATCAGCCGCACGCCCGCGAACACCCGCAGGTGAGGGGGCTGTCCAAGGTGATCCGCAACCGGTAGTCCGCTTCCGGGGTGGTGGGGGGGCAGCACGAATGTGGTCTCGGACAGGATTGTCCAGCGCGCCAGGCGCTGCATCTCCTCTTCGGTCAGGTCCCCGCCGTCCAGGACGACGGCGACCGGGTTGCCGCGGTAGGGAAGCGTGGAGAACGCGTCGACCTGCATGATTGAGCGTGTGCACGGCATGGTCATCATGGGCCTTTCGTAGCGACAGCGGCCGGGGCATGCCTCCATTGCTCGGCGGAGGCAGGCCCATCTGACGGGGCGTCTGCCGCGAGAGAACAGGGCCAGTTGAAACACAGTGGACTGGCCGCGCCGGCACAGGCGGCGGCGTAGATGGCCAGAGTCCCGCAGGTACGCGGCGACCAGCCGTCGGGAGGACAGAGGTGGGCGGCGGCTGCCTGAAAGGCCATCCAGAGCCGGGCGGCGCCCGGCATCACGACGACGGCGAGAAGCCCGATCACCGGGCTGGCCGGCTCCCGTGTGGCAGCCCAGCCCGTGCTCGGCCCGACCCACTGACGCAAACCCAGCCACTGCGGAGGCGGGTGCCACGCGTGCGGCTGGCGTCACGCTCGGGTGTGACGCCTACCGAATGGGCGGCCCGGTCCGGAAGGCGAGTCAGAACGGGCCCGCGGTGCGGCGCAGTTCCTCCGCGTCGGCGGCGGCTCCCGCCTGGTCGAACAGGCGCAGTGCGTGTCGCCACAGGGGCCGCGCGCTGTCTGCTCCTTCGATGATGAAGCGGCAGTCGCCCAGTACGCGCAGGGCTCTGCCCTCTCCTACCAGGTGCCCTGTGGCCCGGTGGATGTCCAGGGCCTGTTCGGCCCAGTTCGCCGCCGACGCCTGGTCGCCCCGGGCCCGGTAAATGGTCGCGATTTCGGTCACCACCTGTCCCTGGAGTACCGCGTACTCGCTTTCGCCGGTCAGGGCTCGGGCTTGGTGAGCGAGGTCCAGAGCGCGCTGGAGATCGCCGCGCGCACGGTGCAGAGCGGCGAGTTCCCTGGCGGAGATGATCTCGCCCCTGCGGAAGCCTCCCTCGCGTGCCAGTTGCAGCGCCGCGCGCAGGTAGTCGCCCGCGAGGTCGTGCGAGCCCGTGTCGGTGTGGATGCCGCCGAGGATGGCCAGCACGTACGACTCGAGCCAGCGATGCCCACTGCCGCCGACGAGTTCGTACCCTTCCGACGCCAGCTCCAGGGCCTGTTCGAACTGTCCGGCGTCACGGTACGTCCGGGCGAGGGCCGCGATCGCGTCGGCCAGGTGGTGCGGACCGGCGCCACTCCGCCGCGCGAGTTCGACCGCGGCCGACAGGTGTTCGGCGGAGGATCTCAGATCGCCGAGAGCCCACAGGACCGAACCCACGTTGTCCAGGTTGACGGCCTCGTAACGGCGCTGCCCGAGCCGACGGTTGATGTCGAGCGACCGCTGGAAGTGGTCGAGCGACTCCTGGAGCCTGCCGAGGTCCCAGAGGATGTTGCCGATGTCGTTCAGACACCGGGCCTCGTCCTCCGAGCTGCCGCTTCCGCTCAGCTGGGCCAGAGCATGCCGATGGTGCTCGAACGCCGCATCCAGCCGTCCGGCGCGGCGGTGAGCGTAGGCCAGTTGGGTGTGCGCGTCGGCTTCGGCCTCGGCCCAACCGGCGGCGAGGGCCGCTGCGAGTCCCTGCTCGCCGTGCTCCACCGCCGTCTCGGTCCGCCCGAACTTGACCTGGGCCGCGCAGAGTCCGGTGTGCAGCGCGGCCAGGGCCCTGGGGTCCTCGCCCCGTCGCGCGGCACGCAGACCGGCCTCTGCCGTGGCCAGCCAGTCGGAGCCGGTGCCGTGTTCCGCGAAGTACCCCCGCGGGGCGTCGGCTAGCCGCCACGCGGATTCGTGCTCGCCCTGGACTTCGGCCTGCAGCACGGCTGCCACGAGATTGCCTCGTTCGTTTTCCAGCCAGGCCTCGGGCGGGTCGGCTCGGCCCTGCCGCACAGGGGTGCTCGCGGGCTGCCGCACCAGGCGTGCGGGGAGGTCGAGCCGCAGCGTCCGGGGCGCGACGGCGCTCGCGGCTTCGTGGGTGCGGTGCACATAGAAGTCGAGCAGGCGGCGCAGTGCCGCGGCCCGTTCCGCCTCGGGTTCCTCCTCCTCGGCGCACTGTTTGGCGTACAGCCGGAGCAGGTCGTGGAAGTCGTAGCGGTTCCGGCGTGGACACTGCATCAGGTGGGCCTCGACCAGAAGGTCCAGCAGACCCCGGGTCTGTGGTACGGAGCCGGAGAACAGATGTGCGGCAGCCTCCGTACTCACATCACTGCCGGTCGGCAGCCCCAGTCGGCGGAAAAGCCGTCGGGCCGTGTCCGGCAGGGCCCGGTACGACAGGCCGAAGGCCATCGACACCGCGGCCTGGCGGTCACCGGAGATCGCGAGGGATGCCAGCCGGTCGCCTTCCCGGAGTTCTTCGACGTAGTCGGCGACGGTCCACTGGGGGTGGTTGCCGAGCCAGGCGGCCGCGATCCGCAGCGCCAGCGGAAGCCGACCGCACAGCTGGGCCAGTTCCCGGGCGGCCTCGGGATCGTCGGAGATACGCGCGTCGCCCACGGCGGCATCGAGGAGTTCCACCGCGTGCTCGAGGCCCAGCACGTCCAGGGCCACCCTGCGCGCCCCGTGAGTGGCGGCGAGGCCGGCCAGGTCGTTGCGGCTGGTGACGAGGACACATGAGCCGGTGTGGCCGGGGATGAGGGGGCGGAGCTGCTCCGCGTCCGCAGGCGCGTTGTCGAGCAGGATCAGTACCTTCCGCCCCGCGAGCAGGCCACGGAACATGTCCGCCTGTTCGTCGGCGTCGGAGGGAATACGGTCCTGCGGGACGCCCAGGATGCGCAGGAACTTGGTGAGCACCTCGGACGACGACAGCGGCGGGGCGTCGTGGGTGTACCCGCGCAGGTTGACGTAGTACTGCCCGTCGGGGAAGTACTCGGACACCCGGTGCGCCCAGTGGACCGCGAGCGCGGTCTTGCCGACGCCGGCGGTCCCCGCGATGGCGGAGATGATGACGGGGCGCCGATCCGCCGCCGCGTCGCTTCCGGGCAGCAGGAGGGAGTCCAGCTGTTCGATCGGCTGTCTCTGGTTGGTGAATCCCGCGACGTCGGGTGGGAGGCGGGAGGGCGCGAGCACGTAGGCCGGTAACGGGCCCTGCGCGAACGCCACATGAACCTCGCGCGCCTGGATCAGATGTCCGCCGACGGAGTTTCCGGATGCCTGCCCGACCATGGCGTCCTCGCGAGCGATCGCCTGGTGGTGGGCGGCCACCCAGCTCGAGCGGAGCCGCCTGCCGAAGTCGGGATCGGTCTCGGCGGCTGCGTCGAGCATGCGGGCCAGCCGATCGAGCGCTGCCGCGTCCCGGGGCGTTTCCTCCGCGTCCTGCAGGGCGGCCTGCCCTTCGGGGTCTCCTCGGAAACGGGCGCGGACCAGGCGTGAGAGACCGCTCCACGCGTCCTGGATCCCCGCCGCCAGCGCCTCGGCCCCCTTGGTCGCCAGCGTGGTCGCGATGGCGAGTGTCACCGGATCCGACACAGTTTCCCCCATGTCTGCGTCACTGCGACTGCGTCCCCGTACACGCGTCGGCGACCTGACAGCTGAACTCCCGGTACAGCATCCCAGAATCAGGCTTCGCATGTCAGGCAGGAGACCGGCTCCGCGGATGTTGTCGAGCCGCGGCGGAGGGCCGTCCCGTCGCTCGCGCGAGTACAGCGCAGGAGCCCGGTACCGGGCCCGCGCCGGGCGAGCGCCCGTGAAGGCCGGCGAGCATCAGGCACAGAGAGCGTCAGCTACGCTCGACAGTTTTCCCGTGACACGCGTGCGCCGTCCGCGGGAACGACGCCAGGTACCTGTCGGTCGCCGGCGGGAACCCGGGAACGCGATCGCCGCCACGACAGACGCCGGGACTTCGGACGGACGTGTGGTGAGGACGGTGCTGCTTTTCACTGCATGTCGGCGAGATCGTGGACGATGTCCATCGTGGCGGGGTAGAGCGCGGTGTACGACGCGTACAGGCGGTCGTACACCTCACGTGTGTGGGTCTGGGGCCGCACGGTCGTCTCGGTCACGGCCCAGTCCGTGTCCGGCGGTACGAGTCCGAGCCCGACCGCGGAGAGCAGGGCGTCGCCGTAGCAGGCTCCGATGGTCTGTTCCGGTACGTGTTGTTCGCGGCCGGTGACATCGCTGACGATCTGGGTCCAGAGTCCGCCCTTCGTGCCGCCCCCGACCGCAACGATGCGCCGGATCGGGTCGTCGGGGTCTTCCAGGAAGTCGAGGATCTGGCGGACGCCGCACGCGATGCCCTCGTAGGCGGCCCGGAACAGGTGGCCGCGCGTGTGCCGCAGTGTGAGGCCCGCCACCACGCCTCTGGCATGGGGGTCGAAGATCGGGGTCCGCTCGCCGGCGAAGTAGGGGAGCATCAGCAGGCCGTCCGAACCGGCGGGCACGGCCTCGGCCTCGGCGACCAACGTGTCGAAGGGCTCGCCTCCGGTGACCTCCTGGAGCCACTGCGTCAGGGATCCCGAGGTGGACATGCCTGCCGCGATGGTGCGCCGGCCGGGTTCGACTCCTGCCGTGGTCCACAGTTTGGGGTGTGCCCGGTAGGTACCCAGGACCTGGACGAAGAACAGGGTGGAGCCGTACATGAGCATGAGGTCGCCGGGATGCCGTACTCCGGCGGAATGGGCCTCGGCCCAGGCGTCGACGGTCCCGGCGGAGACAGGTGTGCCGACTGGGATCTTGGTGGCTTCCGACGCCGTGGCGGTCACCGTTCCCACGACCTCGTGGGGGTGGACGAGTTGCGGCATCTCCAGGTGGCCCGCGATGTCCGGGAGCCAGTCCTGCGCCCAGGACCCGGCATGGATGTCGTACAGCGGGTCGCATTGGCTGGCCGTGTGGTGGTCGAGTACGTACGCGCCGGTGAGCTTGGCGGCCAGATAGGAGTTGGAGTTGTACCACCTCGTTCCGCGCGCCCATTCCCGTGGCTCGTTGCGCCGCATCCACAGCATCTTCGGACCCACGGCCTGGGTGCTGAGAGCCTTGCCGCAGCGTTCGAGGACGGTGTCGGCACCCAGCCGCTCGGTGAGGTCGTGGATCTCCCGCTCGGCCCGGCCGTCGATGCCGTAGAGGATGGCCGGCCGCACGGGCTCCACGTCGCTGTCGCAGACCAGCAGGCAGGGGCCGACGCCGCTGACGCAGAGTCCGGCGAGGGTGTGAGGGCCGGTCCGGTCCATCAGTTCACGGGCCACCGCGCTGAAGTCGTCCCACCAGACGTCGGCGGCGTCCACTTCGGCCCAGGACGGTCTGGGCATCGACATCGAGTGATGGCGTACGGCTGTCGCCACCACGGATCCGTCAAGTGTGGTGAGTACGCCTTTGGTGCTGGCGGTGCCCGTGTCGATGCCCAGCACGAGTTCGCTCATGGCGATGTGTCCGTTCCGTCGTCGAAGCCGTGGGAGGAATCCTTTGAGGACAGGATGCGGGCGTAGACCGGTGGGCGCTCGATCTGCCCCTGCTCGCAACGGCCGACGCCCTCACCGAAAAGGGCAACCGCCGCCGTTGGACACGACGGCAGATCCCCGAGCCGGCCGCCCAGCGCAACCCTCGAAGACAGAAACCCGAGGGCAAGACGGAACGCGAGATCATCTGAGGCCTCTGGCTCTACGTCATCCGCGATGTCTACCACCCGATTCGACCTGCCCCACGGACGATCCCCGCAACGAGTCGACCACTATGAGCGCGTCAACGCGGTGAGCGAGGTCCTCAACGGCACCTTCAAGGCCGCGCTGATCGAGCCCCAAGGGCTCTAGCGCGACGCTGACCAGCTAGAACGGCCTGGCGTTCAGGAGGTCTGGTACAACACCGAGCGTCTCCACTCGGCCCTCAACTGCCCTCGACTACCTCCCACCCGAGAATTCGAAGCCCAGCATTACCGAACGCGGGCCCCTCCAAAGCTGCCGGAGAACATACAAACTGGCCGCTACGAAACCCGGGGCAGCTCAGGTTGCCTACGCCAGACGCCTGGCTCCGGAACGGCTGGGAGCCCAGCGCCGCGTACCCGAGTAGAGCGCCTCCCCGTAAAGCTCACGGCCGTTTTGCACAGCGGACAGGATGTCGCCTGGAACCACCACGGTGAACCCGCCATCGGTGACTTCAGCCCCTAGGGCCGTCTGCTCGTCAGGGGAGTCAGCAAGCCACAGCACGAGGTTGACGCTTCCGTCGTGAAGCGGCATGACGGTCTCGTCGTGCGTCCCGACTACGGACCCCTGGACCAGTTCGCCTTTGCATCCCAAGTCGCCGATGCGCGTGGCGAATCCGGCGCGGATGCTGAGTCCGGCCCCCCACCACGGGTGCGAGGTCCGGCACCGGTGGAGTTCCGGGGGTACCACGAACGAGGTCAAGCCGACCTGGTTGGGAGCGAGACCTTCTTCCGCGGCGAAAGCCTGATCGAACTCTGCGCCATGGACCGGGTCCCCGGCCAGCGACTCGTACAGGACCTCGACCATGCGGGTCTCGTTCGGCTTCAGGTGGAGCCAGGCGTTGCCGACATACGTACGGAAGTATGGGCTCGTCTGTTCCGCAGCGTGCGTGAACGTAGCTGGATGGGCGAGGGTGTTGGTGACGGTGATACCTGTTCGGCACCGCGTGGACGGTGAGCCGGTGGAGACCGCAGTGCTGTTGAAGTTGGACTGCGCCGAGTTGTTGTACACCACGATCTCACTGTGCGACGGGTCGAGCGGGTCGACGTAAGCCGCGATGTCCGCCTTGACGCAAAAGTGCTCGACCTCCATGCCGTCGACCTGTAGCGACGCAGGCACCTGCCACTGGGCGCGGAACTCTACTTGTGCCCCCGCCGGGATGTTCTGCGGCAGAGGGTCGAGGTCCAGGGTGCGCCAATCTCCGGGGCCAGTCGTGAAGGGAAGCCACGAAAGATGTACTCGGACGTTTTCGGCGGCCAGGTTTCCTGCGTTGCGAACCGTGACGGCAATGGTGTGCGTCAGGCCCTTGGCGATCCGGTTGACGCCTCCCGGTCCTTCCACGTTGATGTCAGGACTCTTCCAGTCGCCGCGGCCAGGAGCGTGCCGGATCTGGAGCTCCGGCCGTCGCGCACTGATGTACTCGACGTTCACGTGCGCTGCGTTCGTATCTGCGTCGATGTGGTCGAACACCAGACGGAAGTCGTGCATCCGCTGCGGATCGGTGACGTCACTCTCCTCGTAGTCCTGGCCATTGGTTTTGAGAAACGGGCCGTCCCCGTCGGCATCGGGCGGTAGGAGCAGGATGTCGGGTCGGGCCGGTAGCCCGTTGGGGGTGGGGTCGACATCAGTCCCCAGAATCAATCGGTTCGTTCCGTAGACGGGTAGCAACCCCTGGTCCCCTACTTGCCCGAATTGCTTCCGGCGATACTCGCAGTAGTAGTTGCGGCCATCGCGGATCCGGATCTCGATGCCGGCATGACGTCCCGCGGGAGGGCCCGACCGGGAGAGCGTTTCTGCTGCCTGCAGGATGACGTGCCCTCCGGTGGGGTTGGCGCCGAAGTCGAATTTCTGGATCCACGACGGAGCGATCCAGCCGAGTCTCATTCGGTTCGCCAGCGAGAAGTGGGGCCACTGCAGGCCTTCACTGCCCATGAGATCAAGGTCGTTGATTTCACGGGCACTCACCTCAGGCGGATACTCGCCTTGGTTGTACAGGTCGTTGCAGCCGAGAGTGTGGCCAAGTTCGTGCGACAGCACCTGGGCCAGTTCGAACCGCTTCTCGTCCGGTATATGTGCCGGGAGCTCGTCCGGCATGACGACAATCGGTTTCGAGATGAAACTTGTAGAGAACGGCGTCTTCCACCAGAACGTGGGCATATCGTCGCCCATCCTGGCTTCGGGCCACACGAATTCCGCCCGCATCATCTGGTCGCCGATCGAGACAACATCATCGGATGCCGTCCGGACTACGAATACCACCGCGTCGGTCGCGCGGAGTACCTTCTCTCCTCGACCCTGGTTGTGCAGTTCCGAGCAGAAGGCCGTCACGAGATCCTGCCAGGTGGTTTCTTTGGGGTTCCACCCGCCCCACGGTCGATCCGGCTCGCCGCCCTCAAAGTAGGTACCCCAGCCTCCAGGCAGGTCGACGGGGCCGAAAACCTCGTTCCTGGCGAGTGAGACGGTGGTGCCTCGCGGGTCGCCGCCCGCGGCTGGTGGGGTATTCCAGTACGACACCTCTTCGTAGTAGGTGCGAGCGGACTCGCCACTGCCGATCAGAAGGTCCTGCCATGTCGCTGCCGTATCGGACGGAGCCGGGTAGTGCACGTCATCGGTCGAGATCAGGACGACTGCGACGCGCCATGTATCCGGGGCAGGGTGGACTTTGATGTTCTGCGGACCGGTGGGGCCGCCGCCCCACGCGTGCGCGAAAACCTGTCGCGTGCCGGTGACGGCGACGCCTGGCCCGTGTTTCTCGTCCGGCCAGTGACTGGTGACACGGAAGCGACGCCGGGCCAGCCGCTGTTGAGGCGCACCGGCGCGAGCCACTGTCAGGTGGAACTCGCCGTGTTCCGGTCCGGCACCGATGAGGACGGGTTGCAGTCCACTGGGGTCGGGCATTTCAATCCCAGCGGAAACGAAACCGGCAGCCGGCCCTTCCTCAATCGAGACCACCACGTCGGTCAGATTCAGTCCCTCGGCGCCGAGGTCGGCCAGCGCACGAAAATAGCCGCCGACGAAGACCGGACCAAGTGGCACCGACAGGTACATCGGCCCGGGGTCGAGTCCCCATTCGTACGCGGCGACACTGCTCGGCGTCACCATCAGCACGAGTGAGCCCCAGCGAGCCAGCCCGCAGACCACCTCCCCCGAGCCCTCCCCCACCTCGCTGGGTGCTCCGTCAAACCGGACGAGTCCCACAGTTCCGTCCATCTCGGAGGCGACGAGCACTCCGTCCATGGACGGGGGAGCAGTGGCAAGGGCCGAGGCTTGGTCGCACCAGGCACTCTCGGTCGCCACGGCACCAGTATCGATATCGACCAGGTACAGCCAGCAAACATCACCAGGGGGCTGAGCGAGAATCACGGCTCGGCGACGCGGCTCGTCGATCGCGACCGCGCGCGGACTGTCGAGCCCGGTCGCCAGCGTCTTCACAGTCCCGGTCGACACGTCGATCGTCACAGCGGCAGCTGACGACTCATCATCGACAACCAGAACGTGATCGGTCCCAGGGATGAGCTGCGCGCACTTCACTGGCCGCCCGAGGTCGGTGACCATGACCGCGTGTACCCGGTCAGCCGCCTGCCTGGCCACTACGAGGACCGAACCAGCAGCCTCGACAACGATGAGCCCCAGGCCGTCCGGCAATGGCTGGACCGCAACGATGTCGGCGTATCCGTGTCCGAGGACCGAGGTTGATTGGTCATGCAGAGAGAAGGTCTCGATATCGCCGGTCACGGTGCCGAGCCAGAGGCAGTTGTCCGGCTCTGCGAATCCTACCGCGCCGAGGCGGGTCTCCTGCGCAATCGCAAATTTCTCGAGGCTCATAGCTGTCCTCGGCAGTTGAAGCGGACAATAGTCACCAGTCGGTGCTTTTGACGATGCGCCCCCGTCTCCTACATTAGGCAACTTCGCCTCACAGCGCTTGTTGACAGACTGCGTGATATGCACGCCCGGTGCCTCTAGGGCGCGTATCGGGCCGTGATCAACGGACGGTTCGGGTGAGGTCTTTGATCCAGATCATCGAGGCACACAGGTGGAGGCCGGCGACGTAGCTCTCGGAGGTCCGTATGGCTCCAACCGTCCAGCGAAACGTCCGGGCCCCCATCCAGGTATCGGTGGGGGCACTGGCGGTGATGTCCACGAAGTCCGCTGGGATGGCATCGGCATCGACCCAGCAGACGTGGGCACGCTTGCGCCACCGTCCCGCTCGGCCAGTCTCTCCGGCGCGCAGCTCCGCTCTCAGGAGAGCTGGCCGCACCCGCCTCGACATCGTCCGCAATGTCGAGTACTGCCGGACGTATACCCGGCCCCTCGGCGCCGCCGGCCTGTCATGGGCCGAGCTCGTCGGCTGGTGTCGCCCAATGCGCGGGCGGGCTGCGGCCACCGAAGCGGGGAAGAACCATGAGCGCCGACGTGACCGGGACTCTGGAACCATCGCGGACACGCAAAGAGCACCAACTGAAGCGGCACCCCCTGCCAGTCCTCCATAATGGTGCTCTGCTCGCCACCTCAAGTGAGCATGGCTAAAGGGAGATTGAGTGTCGCTGTCACCAACAGGCACGTTGACACCTGCCGATGAGTCCAGCTCCATCACCCGTGTCGAGCTGGGGGACGCGGTGCTCTTCGTACAGGCCACTCCTCTTGGAGGAACCCCACAGAGAGACGCGCTGGAGGACGAGGAGGTCGCGGGTCTCGTCCCCGACCTCTCCGGTGTCACGAGCGCCCTTTCCACGTTCGCCGGCCAGCTGAACCAGGCTTTGCGCCAGGCCGCTCCGCAGCGGGCAACCATCGAGTTCGGGTGCCAGTTGGCCGTCGAGTCGGGCAAGTTGACGGCGTTGATCGTGAAGGGCAGCGCCGCCGCGAATCTGAAGGTCACACTGGAATGGTCCAGCCCGACACCCTAGGCGCCCGTTCCCTCACGGAGGCCCTGCGTGAGACGACTGTCGCGATCACTTCCCCCGGGTTTCACGGCGGCGGCCCCGGCGTGGTGGGAACCGGCTTCTTCGCCGCCCCGGACCTCGTCGTGACCTGCGCCCATGTCGTACCGCACCACACCCAGGTCAGCGGAATCTGGCAGGACCAACAGCTCACGCTCGACGTGGTGCGCACGCTCCCGCACAAGGACGGCTCAGGCCCCGACCTTGCCTTGCTACGCCCCTGCGATGCCCCCCGAAGTCCGTCATGGGCCTGCCTGGGCGGCGCGTATCGAGAGGACGACTCCCTGTGGGGCTGGGGCTATCCGAAAACTGCCTACCGGGGTGGTGACGCCCTGTCTTTCCGGACCGTGGGCGACTCCGTACACCGGCACGGCGCCGACATGATCAAAGTGGCCGGTGTCCAGGTGTTCGGCGGTCACAGCGGATCGCCCGTGCTCAATCTCCGCACGGGTGGCGTCATCGGTATGCTCCGCGGGAAAGAGCCGCGCGAAGGAGACTCCGACGCACACCATGCGGCACGCCTCATACCGACATCCGCTGTGCTTGCTGCCTTTCCCGAGGTGGCGAAGGCACAGCGAGAGGCCGTGACCACGAACGCCGCTTGGCTGGACAGGCTGACCGACGCTCAGATCCGCGCTGGCGGCTGGCACCATCCAGGACCGCTCCTGCGTGACTACCTCAAAGCCGCCTTGAAGGCGGCTGACGAACACCCCTACTCCACGCTGTGGGAGCGACTCTCGGAGGACGGTGGTGCGATACCCCCGCTCACCAGGGTCTACCTGCACCAGCACGTCGGCCGCGTTCCCCGTGTCCGGCAACGCGGAGAGGACCTCCGTTCCCCGCCAGCTGCCCGCCCGGCCCAGGACACCAACTCCCGCCCCCTGCCGCGGGCGGCCGACGTACTCGTCTCCTCCGTGTTCACGGACGCGGAACAAACCGCATACAGCTCCGACGTCCGGCCCGGTATCGACGGCGTTCAGCTGGGTCCGCTGCCGGCGGAACAGGCTCTCGCCGGAAGTCGCCATGCCCTGGTACTCGGGGGCCCCGGCTCCGGCAAGTCGAGCCTGCTCCGGCGCCTGACCACCCTCGCTGCCGGCGCATGGCTGACCGGCCAGCCGGCTGCTCACGTCCCCGTACTCGTTCCGGCGGACATCCTGGCCGAGGAGTCGACGTTCCCGGCCGCGCTGGCTCACGCGGCCAACAGGGAGCTGCGGATGTGGGACGATGTCAGGCTACCTGCCGAAGTGTTCGAGACCTATGCCATCGCGGACGTCCCCTGGCTCGTGCTGGTCGACGGCGTGGACGAGATCATCGACCAAACCACCCGGCGCCGTGTGCTGCAGGCCCTCATCGAACGGGGCGGCAAGAAGCACTACCGCATTGTGATCGCCAGCAGGTTCCTTCCCTCCCGGGAGCTCGACACCCTGCTGGAGTCGGAGCAATTGGGCGTCGAGGCCTATGAGATCCAGCCATTCGACGTGGACCAGTTGCCGGCCTTCGCCCAGTCCTGGTTCGAGTCCCTCGGATCAATCGAACCAGCCGCGCTGACCAGCCAGTTCATAGACGATCTGCGCGGCAACAAACTGGATCACCTGACCCGCATCCCGCTACTCGCCACCATGCTCTGCGCCGTCTACGCACACGATCCCGAACACATACTGCCGTCGGCCCGTGCCGAGTTGTACGAGGCGTTCATTGGGCTCCTGGGCGCGAAGCAGTATGGCAGGACAGACGTCTACCGGCAGTTGCCACAGCGCCTGCGACGACAGGCGGGCGCCGCAGGCGAGCAGGCCGCGGAGGACCTGCTACGGCAGGAGCGACCCCTTCTCGACGCACTTGCCGCGGGGCGCCGCACCGACGCGAGCGCGGGACTGCTTGACATGGCGGAGGAGTTGACCGAGTCCTTGCGTCCCGCCCACCTCGATGTGTTGCACTGGCGGCAGGCATTGCGAGAGCTGCTGAGACAGAGCGGAGTACTCGTCGAACGGGGCTCACGCGGTTTCTCCTTCATCCACCGAACGATCGAGGAGTACCTCGCCGCGTGCCATCTGGCCATCGAAGTACCGGTCTCATCGCCACGGGGACGGACATTGGCTGCCCTAGGTATCGAACCGGACAGCGAGTCGTTCGTGGTGTTCCTGCTGGCCCGCTGGCAACGCCTCGGCCAGGACCTCGTCCCGACACTCGTAGACGTCCTCGACCGGCACGACCTCGCCGCGGCCGGTCTCCTGATGGCTGCTCTGCGCGACGGGATCAGCCTCACCGCGTTCCTCACGAACCGTGCGACGGCTCTGCTCAAGGGTACCGTCCAGAACCGGACGACCAGGCAGGATGTCCGGCTGTGGGCTGCTGTCCGTCTGGCCCACCACGACCTCGCTGCGGGCGCGCAGGCCTTGGGACAATTGATCGACAGTCGTGTACTGGACGACGAGCATCTGGCACAGGCTCTGCTCGCTCTCGTGGAACTCGATCAGGGCAGGACGATCGGGCTGCTGAAATCTCTCGCCCTCACTCAGACGAACAGCCCAACGCACACCGTGCGGCTGTGGCTCCTCGACCAACTGGCCGCGCTGGGTGACGTGCACGAGCAGGAAGTCCTGCGCAAGCTCACAGCCGACCCCCGCACCGCTCGAATCACCCGCGCCTGGGCTGCGGGCAGGTTGGCCGATCTCGACCCACAGCGCGGACATGATGCGCTGATGGCCCTCCTGACCGACCACAAGACGGCCGGCGGTACCCGTCTGTGGCTGACCGAACACCTAGCGGGACATTCTTGGCCACACGCGCCGGCCGTGCTGGAGATGCTCACCACAGACCCTTCAGTAGAAGGCTTCACCCGGGTACGGGCGGCCCGGCTCCTCGCCGACCACGAACCGTCCCAGGCGTGCAAGGCACTCCAGGCGATGACCACCGACACGGCGCTCCACGCACCGGCGCGACGCCAGGCTGCAGCAGCGCTGGCCGGCTTTGAACCACCCCTGGGTACAGCGGCGTTGCTCGCCCTCGCACAAGACCCCGATATCGTGACAATCGACCGGATCAAAGCCGCGGAGTCACTCTCGCGGCACGACCGACCGTCGGCGACCCAAGTACTCCACTCGCTCACACGCTCTGCGGGTATCAGACCGGCGGACCTGTGGAGGGCCCGCGAGCTCCTGTCCGCGCTCGGCGCCACACCGGTACTAGGGCCTGTGTGGAGTTGTGATCTCGGGGGCCCCGGCTCGGGAGAGTCGGGGCCTTTGGAGTAAAACGGTGGGGTGTCTCGACCTCAACTTTCTGATGCTGAGTGGGAGTTCATCTCACCGTTCCTGCCGGTCGGTGAGTTCGGGCCGTACCCGGAGAACCTGCGAGCGCACTTCGAGGGCGTCGTGTAGCGGTTCAGGAACGGGGCGAAGTGGCGGAAGTTGCCCGAACGGTTCGGGCATTGGTCCACCGTTTACGGCCGGTTTCGGCAGTGGCGGGATGCCGGGGTGTTCACCGCGGTGTTCCAGGGCGCGATCGCCGAGGCGGCGAAGCGGGGCCTGGTGGACTTGTCGCTGGTCAGCGTGGACTCGACCACAGTCCGGGCCCATCATGATGCTGCCGGGATGATCGTGGAACCCGAGACCCTGGACGCACTGGAGAAGGCCGCCGTGGAAAAAGGGGCGCCGGCCAGGAACAAGACGGACAACTGGACCCGGAGCGAGAAGAACGACGACGCGTGAGACGTCGCCGCAAGGTCCGACTCGCCGCTGCCGACCTGGGGCGTTCCCGCGGCGGACTGACCACGAAGACGCACCTGTCCTGTGTGCCGCAATGTCTGCCCCTCTCGCTGAAGATCACTGTGGGACAAGCCGGGGACAGTCCGCAGTTCATCCCCGTCCTGAACAAGATCCGCGTCCCCGGCCCGGTCGGCCGGCCCCGCACCCGGCCAGACGCAGTCGCCGACGATAAAGCGTACTCGTCCCGCCAGAACCGTTCCCACCTGCGCAAAGGTGGGATCAAAGCGGTCGTCCCCGAGAAGAAGGATTAGGCCGCCCACCGCAAGAACCGCGGCTCACGCGGCGGATGGCCCGTCACCTGGGACAAGCAGCTGTACAAGCTCCGCAACAGCGTCGAACGCACCATCAACAAGATCAAGGACTGGCGTGGCCTCGCCGTCCGCTACGACAAAAAGCCTGAAAGCTACCAGGCCGGACTCGAATTATGCGCCGGCCTCCTCTGGATCCGACACCTCGGATCCCAGCCTTGATCACAACTCCACACAGGCCCTAGCAGCCTCGCACCGCAGCCCCTGAAACATGACGCACTCATACTCCAGTGTGGCTTTGTGATCTATGCGGTGGAGGGGGCGGGGATCCGTCGTCGGTAATGGCTCGGGCGGGCTGTGGCCTGGTGGAGCCTGCGCCAGGGCGTCCCGCTCGCGGTGTCGCTGACCGGCGGGAACCGCAACGACGTCACCCACCTCCTGCCCCTGCTCGACAAGAGCCCACCCGTCGCCGGCCGCGCCGGCGTCCCGATGTACTGCTGGCTGACCGCGGCTAGGACCACGACAAGTACCGGCGCCTGCTCTGAGCACGCGCGATCCGACCGGTGATCGCGAAGCACGGCGAGCCTCACGGCACCGGCCTGGGCATCTTCCGCTACGTCGTCGAGCGCACGATCTCCCGGCTGCACGGCTTGCGACCAGGTCGTCAAACTCAACGCGCTGTCCGCGACCCTCACGCTGATGCTCCTCGCCGTCGCCGCGCTCGGTGTGCTCAACGGAGTGCTGCTCGACACCCGCGAGCGCGTCCGGGAACTCGGTCTCCGCAAGGCGCTGGGCATGCCCCCGGCAGACCATCACGATGGTCATCACCTCGGTCGTCGTGACCGGACTGGTCGCGGGCACTCTCGGCGTAGCCCTGCACGCCTGGGTCATCCCCACGATGGGCAACAGCGTGGGGCTCCGCCTCCCCGGTTCCGTCATGGCCGTCTACCACGCGGCCGAACTCCTCCCGCTCGCACTCGGCGGCCTGCTCATCGCCACCCTGGGTGCGCTCCTCCCCGCAGCCTGCGCCGCCAGGGTCCGAACCGCCACGGCTCTGCGCACCGAATAGGCGGTCGGGTTCAGACCACCGAATAGGTTGTCGGCTTCAGAGTTCGCGCCTCCGACCCCCACCGCAACGAGGGTGGGGGTCCGTTGGCTGGTTGCCTCCAACTGGCATGGGACGCGGGAAATCCCATAGACCAGCCCCCTCCGTTCAAGGTCGGCGACTTTGGCCGTACTGGGATGTGGTCTGGTATGAGAAGGATCTGGGTCCCGCGACCTAGGACCCGCGACCGTTACGGACGCCACCGGGGCCGCCCTACCGTGCGGGCATGGACCACACCACAGGCACGCTCGACACGTCCGGCACTCTCGACGAAGCACTGCAGCGACTTCACACCTCGGGACCCGAGCGCCACGGCTGGCTCAGCAACCACGGACCGATGGCCGTCGAGGCCCTGGTCCGGCACGGTCAGGCCGGGAGCGTGCACCGGTGGCTGGACCACTACCGCAACAAGCTCGAGGACATGCCGAGCCTCAATTCCCGTATCACTGCCACCAATTGGCGTGCGGCGCTGGGCGATCCGCAGCGGATCGCCGACTGGACGGCGTACTTCGAGCGGGAGACCGCCGAGCGGCCATGGCGGGAGGTCCTCGCCGAGTGGTGGCCCCGGCTGCTGCCGGGCATCGCGGCGGGCGCCACGCATCCGGTGATCCGGGTCGGTCATGCCGTACGCACCCTGCTGAGCGGTGACGCCGGTGCCCCGCGGGTCACCGAACTGGCACATGGGCTCGGCTACTGGGCGGCCCGTCATCAGCTGCTGCCCGAGATCACCCTGACCGGACGGACACAGAGCGCGGCGGCTTCGCTCGACGCGGTACCGCTGGTCCCCGAGCAGGAGGGCGGTATCCGGGACCGGTTCGCCCAACTGACCGCCTTCCCCGACTGGCCCGCCGCCTCGGCCTCCGACCCCGAGTCTGCCCGCGCCGACCTGTCCGAGCTGGTCACCGCGGCCGTGCACCGTTATGCCACGCACGGCTACGGTGAGCCGGTCATGCTCGTCCACGCGGCGACGGCACCCAACGCGGTCCTGCGCACCTTGCCCGCACTCCCCCGCGAGCTGTGGCCCTCCTCGTTGGCGGCCGCCTGGGCGGCGAGCGCGGCGGTCACAGCCGCGTATGCGCCGACCGCACCGGCGAGCTACGCCCCCACCGGCACCCTGACCGCCGAGGACATCTTCGAGCGCGCCGCGGCGCACGGCGACGACCACACCATCAAGTTCGCGGACACTGCCCTGGACGTCGGCGACCAGGCGGCGCTGATCGCGGGGCTGCGGTCGATCGAACTCAACGAGCCTGTGTTTTCACGGAGGTGAGCTGGTCCATGTCCGCTGTTCCAGCCCCAGCCGCGGAGACCGCGCAGGGGCATCGGACACCGACGCCTGACAGCACCGGCGACAGACTCAGCCATATCTCGCAGACCGATGCGGGTGGCGAGGCGGCAGGCAGGCGCCGACGAATGCGCTCTGCCTGTCGCTGCCGCCGGCCGCGGTGATCCCGTACCGACGGCCGCCGAGGCGATCTCGTCGCGCGTTTTGGGCGTCGCCGCACGACACAGCGGGTGCCAGGGTCCGAAGACCGTGGCACCCGCCGCGCTTGGGCCTGAGCGGTTCACATCACCGGTAGTTGGCGTACCACTTGACGCCGCGGTGCAGGAACGCGCGGACCACGGTCTGCTGGACACTGTTGCCGGCCGCGTCCGTCGCGGTCACCCGCAGTGTCACGTACGCGTCGCCGTGTATGTACGACGGCCGCTTCAGGTCGGCGGTGAAGTGCCCGTCGCTGCCGCGCCGCGCCGTCTGCACCGTTGTCCAGTTCTTCCCGTCCTCGTAGGACGCCTCGACCTTCAGCTTCACTCCGCGCGGGGCGGGCATCCCGTCCTGCATGCGGACGTTGAAGCCGACCGAGTGGGTGCGCGCCCGGTCCACCGCGTTCTTGGCGTCGACCGGTACGTCGTAGTCGAGCTGGAGCAGCGGCAGCATGGTCGCGCGGGCCGCGGTGTCCGAGTGGAACGTCCACGACGTGTGCGTGTCGGTGGCGAAGTGCCAGTCGTCCGATTCGCGTGCCGTGGTCAGGTCCAGCTTGTATGCGGCCTTGCCCGGGGGCACCTCCAGGTTGCCCCAGGCGCCGTTGTTCGACGCGGAGATCTGCTTCCCGTTGCGGTACAGCACCGCTGTGGCGGTGTCGGGCACCGTGTCGAGCCCGCTGCTGTTCGCCCTGGCCGTGCCGGTACCGCCTTCGCCGCCGACGCCGCCGCCGAAGGCCGGCAACTCGGAGAAGGACCAGTGCCCGGTGCCGGAGTCGTTGAACTCGGGCACGTACACCGACATGGTGTCGCCCTTGCGCACCGACTTCAGGGAGAAGCCGCGCGGGATCGAGGGCCGGACCACCGCACCGAACCACCGCTCCGTGGCGCGCTGGCCGGGCCGGTAGGTGTGCGGGGAGTCCTGCGACCCGGCCCCCAGGGCGAAGTCGACGTTCCAGACGACGTTGTGGTGCACCGTGTGCTTCCACAGCGTGTCCGCGTCACTGCTGACGTACTCGAGGCGTTCCTGACCCACCGGCACGTAGCGGCTGTACTGGTTCCACGCGGTGTCCTGGTACGGCCGCCATCCGAACCGCTGCTCGCTCGCCCAGGTCGAGGCGCCGGTGCGGGTGTAGGTGGCGCGGACCTGAGCGGTGTTGCGATCCGAGACGGTGTAGACCATCTGCTCGGGGATGGAGCCCTTCGAGACCGGCATCACGTCGTACAGATACGGGCTTTGCACCGTGCCGGAGAACTCCAGCGTGGTGGTGCCCTTCTTGATGCGATCCAGCAAGGGGCCGCCGTTCGCCCAGTTGGTCCGCATCGAGGGCAGCTCCAGGCGGTCACCGTCCGGCTGCCACCGGGTCCAGGCGGCGCCTCCGGCCGGCTCCCAGGCGAAGAGCACCGCCTTCGCCCCCGCCGCAGCCGCCAGTCGTGAGAACCCGGCGTAGTCGCCCGTGGGCCAGGAGTACCGGGCCACGGCCAACTTGCCGCGCACATTGCGCAGATCGGGCGCCGTCACCGACCCGGCGTCCACGGCGGTCAGCCGCGCGCCCTGGTCCCCGAAGACCGGGGAGAACGGCTCGTAGTACGGCCTGAATCCCTGCGAGCTGCCGGAGATCTTCGCCAGCAGCTGCGGGGCCGTCATCTGCCAGCGCGAGGTGTACTCGAAGGCACCGTCGGTGACCGGAGCGGTGGGGCTGACGTAGAGATGGTTGACGGTGTCGAAGTACAGGGCGCCCTGGAGCAGGCCGTGACCGTCGATCTGACGGTACAGCATGGTGCTGATGACGCCGTGCTGCTCGGCGGGGCGGGGCGTGCGGATCTTCACCTCGGTGACATCGGCGGCGTTCAGCGTCACCGTCGTGTCTTTGGTGACCTTGACCTCGGGGACGACGACGTCGCCCACCTGGTCACCGTCCGAGGTCGTGTCGTAGAAGCCGGAGTTGAGGTAGTACGTGCCTTCTTCGACGACGGCGACCGCCGCGTCCCGGTCGGTGTACTGCGCCCAGCCGGCGGGGCTCCAGATGTTCGGCAGCGCGCCCGGCACGACCTGGCCGTCGCGGTTTCGGACGACCACGGTCAGCCGGTGCTGCGGGGCGTGCACCACGAGGGAGAGCGTCGTGTGCGCCACCACGTCGCCGGCGGCGGACTTCGCGGTGACGTACCCGTAGAAGTTGCCGCGGACGGCGTGCGTCGCGTCGGTGCGCAGCGGCACGTCGGCGGTGGCGCCGGCGGCCAGTTGCACGGTGCTGGAGCCCAGGCTGACCACTCCGGGCGGGAGCGCTCTGCCGGTGTCGGTGGCCAGGTCGGCCGCCAGGGAGAGGGTGAGCGGCTGATCGCCGGTGTTGGTGTAGTGGATGACGGCGGTCTGCTGCTGCCCGGCCGCACCGCCGATGTACAGCGGGTCGAGGGTGACGGAGCCGGTGGCCGTGACGGCGCCGATGGCCGTGGCGAGGTCGATGCGACCGCCACCCTGCTCGGTCACCTTGGTGCCGGGCACCACGTGGGCGGTGCTGGTCAGGGCGTCCTTGAGCTGCTGCGCCTGCCAGTCCGGGTGCTGCTGGGCCAGCAGGGCGGCGGCGCCGGCGACGTGCGGAGTGGCCATGGAGGTCCCGGACAGCGCGACATAGTTGGCGTCGACCGGGTCGCCCAGGGTGGTGCCGGCCGCGCGGGCGGCGACGATGCCGACGCCGGGGGCGGTCACGTCGGGCTTGACCGCCCCGTCGCCGAAGCGCGGGCCCCGGCTGGAGAAGGGGGCGAGGGAGTCGTCACGGTCGACGGCACCCACGGTCAGCGCCGCGTCGGCCGCGCCCGGCGTGCCGACGGTGGACATCCCCGGGCCGTCGTTGCCCGCCGCGACGACGAAAAGCGTGCCGGTGGAGGCGGTCAGGGTGTTGACGGCCTCGCTCAGCGGGTCGGTGCCGTCGGTCTCGATGGACGCACCGAGACTCATGTTGACGACCTTGGCATGCTCGCCGGTCGCCCACTCCATGCCGGCGATGATGCCCGACTCGTCGCCGTAGCCGTTGTCGTCGAGCACCTTGCCGATCAGCAGGTCGGCCTTGGGCGCGACACCGCGGCGGGTCCCGCTGGACGCGGCGCCGCTGCCGCCGACGATCGAGGCGACGTGCGTGCCGTGCCCGAAGTGGTCACCGGTGTTCCCACTGCCGGAGAAGTCCTTGGCCTCCGCGATGCGCCCGGCGAGGTCGGGGTGGCTCGCGTCGGCACCGGTGTCCAACACGGCCACCTTGACGCCCTGGCCCTCGTAGCCCGCCTTCCACGCGGTGGGGGCGTTGATCTGCGCGGTGCTGCGGTCCAGCAGCGCCTTCACCTTGCCGTCGAGCGAGATCCGCGGGGTGACCGCCGCGCGGGCGGCGTCCGACGATCCGCCGGGGTTCAGCGTCTTCCAGAACTTGCCCAGGTCGTGGTCGGCGACACGCATCGCTCGAGCGTGGATGCTCTCCAGGTCGCGGAAGGGCGCAGCGGCCGTCTTGAGCGCCACGAGCCGGTCGGCCGTGGCCGTGGCGGCTTTCGACGCCTGCGCCGTGACTCTGGCTCCGGTCCGTGACGGCACGGGCCGAGAGGAGACGATCAGTGGCAGCGCGGAGGTGTGGGCCTCGTCGTAGCCATCGGCGATCAGGGCCGTCACATCGAACAGGCGTCGGTCCAGGGTTCCTGCGGACACCAGCCCTTGGGCGTCGAACGGCATCACGGTCAGTGCCTTGTCGTCCCCCTCCAGCGTCCGGAAGGGGATGTGCTCGCGTCCGGGGCCGGGCTGCACCGACGCGGTGTGCCGGCCGCCGGGCAGCGTCGTCACGGTCACCCGGTCGCCGGTCACCAGCCGTACGGTCGCGGAGTGGGCCGCCGGCGCGGCAGTGGGAAGGGTGGCGGTCCCGGTACGGTCCGGCTGCGCCGCGGACGCGGCCGGCACGGCACCGGCGACCAGCATCAATCCCGCTGATATCGCCGCCTTCAGGCGGATTCTGAGCATTGGTCAGATACCTCTCGTATGACTGAAATGGTCGGGCCGGGGTCCCCAGCACTGTCCGGCTGGGGACGGGGCACCGCTCAGAAGGTGAGCTTCCAGCTGTTGATGTGGCCGCTGTCCAGGTGGTACGCGTCCTGGACCTTCAGCTTCCAAGTGCCGCTGGCGGTCTCACCGGAGGCATTGACGGTGTAGGTGGCGATGACGTTGGCGGCCGAGTCGAAGCCGTTGGACTTCTTCAGGTGGTAGAGGCTGCCGTCCGGGGCGACCAGGTCGACGACCAGGTCACCGCGGTAGGGGTGCACGATGTTGACGCCGACCGCCAGGGTGCTCGGCGCGTTGCCCGCCCGGCCGGCGACCTTGATGGTGGAGTACACGGCCGCGCCGGCGTCCGGGACCGGCACGTCGGTGGTGTTCGTGAAGACGTTGCCTCCCGCCGTGGAGACCCCCCAGCCGAAGGTCGCGGAGCCGGCGACCTTGGAGGAGTCCGTGACCTTGACCGTCACGGTGCTGAGGCCGACGGCGGTCGGCGTGCCGGAGATCAGGCCCGTGCTCGCGTTGATCGACAGACCCGCGGGCAGGCCGGTGGCGGAGTACGTCAGCGTTCCGGGATTGTTGCTGCCCGCCTGGACCTGCAGGCTTACGGGGGTCTTGACGACCGTGTTCTGGTCCGCCGGCTTGGTCACGGTGACGCGGGCGACGACGCCGATGGCGGCCCAGGTGTCGGCGACCGTCTTGTAGGTGGCACTGCCGGCGCCCCACAGGTCGGCGGCGGCCTGCAGGGTCTGGGTACGCGCGCCCGAGTAGTCGGTGGTGGAGGTGAAGCGCTCGGTCAGGGCCTTGTACCAGAGCTTGGCGGCGTTCTCCCGGCCGATGCCGGGCACCGCCACACCGTCGGCGGTGGGGCTGTTGTAGCTGACGCCGTTGATCACCTTCGCCCCGCTGCCCTCGGACAGCAGGTAGAAGAAGTGGTTCGCCGGACCGGATGAGTAGTGCACGTCCAGATTGCCGACGCCTGCAGACCAGTTGTCGGGCGAAATTCCGTCCCGCGAGGGCTTGTCCTGGTAGCGCAGCGGGGTGCCGTCACCGTACAGGTCGATCTTCTCGCCGATGAGGTAGTCACCGGCATCGTTCGCGTTGTTCGCATAGAACTCGACCGACGTGCCGAAGATGTCCGAGGTCGCCTCGTTGAGGCCCCCGGACTCACCCCCGTACTGCAGACCCGCCGTGGCGGCGGTGACGCCGTGGCTCATCTCATGGCCGGCCACATCGACCGAGGTCAGCGGGTGCTTGTCACCGGCGCCGTCACCGTACGTCATGCAGAAGCAGCCGTCGTCCCAGAAGGCGTTCTCGTAGCCGACGCCGAAGTGGGTGCGGGAGTAGGCAGCGACACCGTCGTTGCGGATGCCGCTGCGGCCCATCACGTTCTTGTAGAAGTCCCAGGTGGCCTGGGCGCCGTAGGCGGCGTCCACACCGGCGGTCTCGGCGTTGGACGGCGAGCCGTCCCCCCAGGTGTCGGTGGAGTTGGCGAACAGGGTGCCGGTACCCGAGTCGCCGTGGCCGAGGTCATACGTCTTGTGTCCGCCACGGGTGTTGTCGGTCATGCTGTACGTCGAGCCCGACAGCGTGGTCCCCAACGTGACCGTGCCGCTGTACTCGCTGTTGCCGACGCCGGTCTCGATCCCCTGGTACTCGAACAGCCTGGCGCCGGTCTTCGCATCCGAGATGACGTGCAGCCGGCTCGGCGTGCCGTCGTCCTGCAGACCGCCGACCACGGACTCCCAGGCCAGGACCGGGGCGCCGGAGGCCGCCCAGACGACCTTGCGGGAGCTGGTCACCGCCGGGTTGGTCGCCCCCACGGCCTTGGCGCGGCCGATCGCGAGGGTTTTCGCCGAGTCGGCGGACCGGGTCGCGGTGGTGCTCGGCACGCTGATATGCGCGTTGGTGGCCTTGTCTGCCCCCTTCGAGGTCCCGTCGGCAGCCGTGTGCACGACCAAGTCGCCGCCGAGGACCGGCAGTCCCGCGAAGGTGCGCTCGTAGCGGGTGTGCACGGAGCCGTCGGCGTCCTTGAGGACCGACTTGGGGACCAGCTGCTCCTGAGCTCCCAGGTGCAGCGACCGGGCGGTGGCCGCTCGGCCCGCCAGAGCCACCCCGAGGAGCTTGGCCTGCTCCGCCGCTGAGAGGTGGACGGGCAGTGCGCCTGCCCGGGGCTGGACCCGGACCGCACTGGCGTGCGCCTGGGGCGTACCGGCCATCGCGGTGCCGGTCGACGCGGTGACTGCGAGCACCGTGGCGCCGGCTATCAGCGCGCCTGCGACCGACTTGCGAGCGGATCGTCTCACTCGGACTCCTTCTGCGGCAGCCACTGGATGGCGGCCGGTGAACAGCCCGGGCAGGTGCGTATGGCGTTGCCCGGTTGGAACTGACGGCGGGGACAGGCCCTGTGTGGCCGCTGTGTCAGGCGATCACTGCGCTGTAAGGCACCGTGCGCACAGCAAGGGATGAAACCTTCCGAAAGGATTCGTTAAAAGGGCCTGAAGCGTCACTAGCCCCGGGTGTCGTAACTGCGACATGTCTCATTGGCGACACGCGTCGCCCGCACGCCGCCGCGACGCTGTCAGCGCGACGTGGACCGTCGGGAATTACGTGTGTCGCGTCCCGAAGGAGCCGCCTGTCGGGCCGGCCTGGACCCGCTCACCGACGCGATCCGCGCTGCCACCCTTTCCTTGCCGGTACCCTCATCCGACCTGGTCTGAGCTGTTGCGCGCTCTCCGCACCGCCGGATGCCTCGCCGGCGCGCCGCTCCTGCCGAGAGGGCGGCGAGCCCGAGATCACGGCACTCATGAGGGCGTCGACGTGGCGCGCCGCTCGACCCGGCACAATCGCGTCGCAGAATTACCCGTTCCCGAATATCGGGCAGAGTCTTGACGGCGTCGGCCGAAATGAATGGCGTCACTGGCACGGTGCGGCTCACAACAACCGGACAACAGTGCGGAGTTGGAGCCGAGGATTGTGCAGGGCTTCGCCAGCGTGGTCAATCTCCGGCCGGAACAGCAGGCCCATCACCGGGCCCGCACGCACAAGCAGGGCAGGCCTGCGCCACGCTCTGTTCGGCTGCCTCAGGAACCGCAGATGGTCGCTTCTGACGGCGACCTCGCCGTCGCGGCCGCGGTGCGCCAGGTCGGTGACGCTCACGCACCCCCGGCCTCCCGCCCGCCGCGCCGAAGGACAAACGCGGGGCTTCGACCGAGGGAGAAGCCTGCGGGAGCGGCTCCAGCACAGCTTCGGTTTCCGTGTGATGGAGGTCGAGACGGCGAACCTGAGGAAGGCGCAGACGCGATTGGGCAGCGTAGGAGGTGTGCCATGCCGACAACCCCAACTGGTGCAACTTGGGACGCTCCCACGGACGCGCAAGCGAGGTGTCCTCAGAGGACATTATGAACCGGTATGCCTGATTCTGGCGTTGACTCGGGGGTGAGGCTCTGTCCAGGCGATCGCGTGGTCCTTCGGCGGCTTCTACAGCGTCCCGGCTGAAGGGGTCGGGCGAGGATCGGTAGATCAGGAGGGTCGGCTCAAGGAACTGATGCCTCAAGCGCTTGGCGGACCTGAAACCCCGCCGTCGCGGCCAGGCATGCAACGCTCGCGGTCGCTCATCCGGGACAGCCCAGCAGGACCAAGCCGCGCGACCGGCCAGAACGGGCCGAACCCACACGCCCAGTCGACCAGTCGACCAGTCGGCCACGAGGCGGTCATACCAGATCAGAACGTCCTCGCTGAATCCATGCCCGGTCCGCCGGCTGCCTACGGCGCCCGTACGCCGCAGGCAGCCCAGTCACGCGCTCCGGCGAGAGAACCCCATGACCTGAACCATGGCCAGGGCCCGGCCGGTGGAGTCATCGCGGCGTGACGGCGGCCGAGTGCGCCGGTGCCACCACGCCCCCAGCGGCGCCTGTGGGGTGCTGGGCCGGGTGAACCGAGGTGCCCGAGCTCGTGACACCGCGGTTGCCGTGGGCCGGCACGCCCGGAGCGGCGACACCGCGACGCTCGGCCGCCGCGGCGGCGGCCGCCAGCACCAGACCGGCGGCCAGCCAGATGACCAGGGACCAGATGCGCTCGCCGAAGCCCGCCGAATCGAAGTAGAGCAGGCTGCGTGCGCCCTCGACGAAACCGGCGCCGTTCCAGAAGGAGTGCAGTGCGCCGAAGAAGCCCCTTTGCAGCGCCGGCTGCAGGATGCCTCCGGAGCTGGTGAAGTTGACCATCACGAACAGCACCATCATGGCCAGCGTCCCCCAGCGCTTCAGGAAGAATTGCAAGGCGAGACCGACGGTGAGAATGCCCGCCGAGTACAGCCAGGCCATGGCCCACACGGCGATCCGGTCGTGGTCGATCACATTGAAGACCGGGCCGGCCAGGACAATCCCGATGACGCTCACCACCAGTGAGGCACCGATTCCCAATGCGACCCGGGTCCACATCCGGAAAGTGGCACTGAACGCACTCAGGGCGACAGCGAAACCGTTCGAGCCGATACTCAGCGCGACCAGCAGGAAGAAGAGTCCCTGGCCGGTGACGTCGCCACTGGAGAGACGGGTCAGGTCAGTGACGCGCAGCGGCGTGTGCTGCTTGTCGGCCACGAGCTTGAACAGGGCTTCCGCGACAGTGGCAGAGCTGTCGGAGTTCGCCTTGGCCACCAGTAGTTCCGGGTTTTTGACCTTGGGCACGTAAGCGCCGACCAGGTCCCGGTCCAGTAGCCTGCGCTCCGCTTCGGCCCGGTTCGGCACGGTGGTGACATCCACCGCGTCACCGCCCCTGTCCTTGATCGTCTGGGCCAGCACCTGCTGGCGCGACGAGGTGCCGACGACGGCGACCTTCAGCCCGTGCACGTGCGGTGCATGGAATGCGCCGATGTAGGCCAGGCCCATACCCAGACACATCAACGCCGGCGTCAGCATGTGAAGCAGGAAATGGTGGGTGTCGTGACGTCCGAAGCTCGTCGGCGGTCGCCTGGCCAGACGGTGGGTACTCAATCCGGGCTCCCATCGAAGTAGACATGGGGGTAAATGATCGCGCTCATGGTCACTCGACATCTGTCGCCCTCGCCGCCTCCGCAGCGCCAGGCGATTGCCGGTGGACAATTGTTTTCTCAATGGACATTAACCCGAGAAGACAACGGTTGGTACGAGCGATACCAGAACGCCGGTGTGACCGCGGTGGTCACACCCAGATCGCGGATGATGCCGATGTCGCTGACCGGCGCACCCACACCCCCGTGCCAACCGCTTCCCACCTGGGTGAACGCCGCACGAAATGTGCGGGGACCTGGAAGAGTTCCGCGCACTAGTGCTTTTCCGTGCGAATTCCGGCCACTTGTCTTCTGGAAGTGGATTCTTCCTCATTTTGATGTCGCATCGAACGAGCCAGCCGATATAGAACAGCCCCCGGCAATCGGGCCACCCATCATCAATTTCGGCATTCCCTATCAGCGCTTCTGAACCAGCTCTCGACGCAGGACCCTCTCACCCGGCATACCGGACCTCAAGAGCCGGTGTCACGCAAGGAACGAACGCCAACCAGTCGAACAAGACGGTGAGCGCCTACTCCGACGCGCGATGCACCGCGTCATCGCGGACGTGGTCCCCAGCCGGTCGCGGCCCATAACGGTGGCCCCCGCTCGGCGCGGTTCATCGGCTCAACGGGCGACACGAGCCGCACGGCCAGGGCTACGGGTCGAGGCGCCTCAGGCCGAGACTCTTGACCCAGACGCTGGTCATCTCCTCGGAGACCCGATCCCCGTTGTAGCTCTCACCGAGCCCCAGCCACGTGTACGTGAAGTTGTCGACCATCGCCACCAGCAGAGCGGCCACGATGTGCGGGTCGAAGTCCGGATCGCAGTGGCCGGCGCGCTGCCACTGCTCGATGCTGCGCTCGGCGCGCACGACGAAGCGGTCACGCACCGACCGGCGAAGCGCTGCGAACTCGTCGTTGAAGGTCGCCACCTGTTCGAGCACCCGCATGGCGCCTGCGTGCTTGCGGTAGGCGACAAGGTAGCGCTGGTTGTCGTGGTCGATCAACGCGATGGGGTCCGCGTCGACCGGGCGGCCCTCGCGCAGCATGTCGAGGAAGTCCGCGATCACGTCGTCGAAAACCGCGCGCAGGATGTCTTCCTTCGAGTCGAAGTAGACGTAGAACGTGCCGCTCGCGGCGTCTGCGGCCTTCGTGATGTCAGTGATCCGGGTCTGCAAAAAGCCGAGTTCAGCGAAGACCTTGCCGGCCGCCGTCACCAGTCGCGCGCGGGTCGCCGCCCCCTTGCGGGTCAGCTTCACCGGCGATCTGGGGTCGGTCTGCGGCTTCATGCCGTCATCTGTACCACGACACGCAATACGTTCCAACTTCGGGCGCACGTCGACCAGCACGGCCTCAGGACCGGCCCGCGGGTACTCGCTGTGGGGTTCCTGGTGCCGGTCGACGCCGATCCGGGCGGAATGCGTGCCGGCCCGGAGGCGCTGACGAAGACGGGCTGCGACCCACGACCCCGGTCAGGCCCGGTCATAACTGCGCTGGATGTGTGCGGGCCTCCTTGGGGATGCGCAGTGCCCGGATCCAGATCTCGTTCATCGCGTGCACCACTTCGTCCTCGGGGTGCGGCTGACCGAGGGACAGCCAGTTGTACGCGAAGTTGTCGACCATCGCGACGAGAAGCGCGGCCACGATGCGCGGCGTGAGGTCCGCGCTGCACAGGCCCTCTGCCTGCCATGTCCGGATGCTCCGAGCGGCACGTTCGACGAACCGTTCTCTGATCGATCGGCGCAGCACCGCCATCTCATTGTTGAACGTCGCCGCTTGCTCGATGACGCGCATGATGTCGGCGTGTGCCCGGTAGGCCACGACGTACTGGTGGTTGTCGTGCGAGATGACCTCTGCCGGGTCTCCGCTCGTCGAACGCCCTTCCCGGAGAGTTCCCAGGAACCGCCCGACCACTTCGTCGGCGATGGCCATCAGCACCTGCTCCTTCGAGTCGAAGTAGGTGTAGAAGGTGCCGTTGGCCGTACCCGCTGCCGCCGTGATGTCAGTGATCTTGGACTGAAGGAAGCCCCGCTCGCTGAACACGCATTGGGCGGCCTGGATGAGTCGGGCGCGGGTGGCCGCGCCCTTCCTGGTCAGAGCGCTTGATGGGCGCGGTGCCGTGTCACCTGTGGCCACGAGTGGACCTCCCCGCTTCGTTCCGGCACCAAGTGCGGTGCCTTGACATCAAGTTGAGGGTAGCTCCAAAATCAAATCTGACGCCAACTTCATTTCTTGGAGTACTCATGCTGAAGATCATCGCCATGTTCAACTTCCGCCCGGACATGAGCCGTGAGGAGGCTCAGGCCTACTGGAACGAGACGCACAACGACGTCGTCCGCCGCTGCCTGCCCGAATGCCGCAAGTACGTCCAGAACATGACGATCCCGGTCCGCACCCAGACGTCCCAGTTCGACGGCATCTCCGAACTCTGGTTCGATGACATGGACTCGATCAGGCGCTCCTTCTCCGGCCCGCTGAACGACGAGCTGGTCGCTGACGAGGAGAAGTTCGCCGTCAACAAGCAGTGGGCCATCGTGACCGAGAGCCAGGTCTTCGAGTCCCAGGCAGTTCTGTAACACCGGCGCGCGACCCCATACCGGCTCACCTTGGCCCGGCACACTCACGAGCCGACTCATTGCGAGAGAAGGACCAGAGTGGAAAGTTCTTTCATTGCTGATCTGTTCGGGCCAAGGTTCGAGCAGCTGACGCTCGGCGAGTGGCACGACCACGTGCAACACGAGATCGTCACCGGCAGCGTCCTGCGCCGCCGCGCACTCGACAAGGCCGAAGAGCTGCGTGACCGGGGTCTGCGTCCCCACCAGGTTGCGGTCATCCGCGAGGCCACACCCATCTCGTTCGTGACGAATTATCTGGCTGCCGGGCTCGTCGGCGCCGTCGTGATGCCCATGGAACGAGGGCTGCCCGCGCACGACGAGGACCGCCGGCTCGGCATCGCCCGGCCGGCGTTCCTCCTCGAGGGCGATCACATCACCGACACCGGTACGGCGGACGCCCGCCAGGATCTGCCCTCCGAGGTGGCACAGATCTTGTTCACGGGCGGGACGACCGGCGCCCCCAAGGCGGTGCTGCACACCCGCGCGGGGCTGGTCTCGAACATCTCCGCCATCATCAAGTACGCCCAGTACGGACCCGGCGATCGCGTTCTCGGCACCCTGCCGCTGTTCCACTGCTACGGAGTCAACTGGACCGCTCTCGCCCCGACATTGACCGGAGCCTCGGTCGACGCGTTCGGGCGGCTCTCCACGTCCGCGATCGCGCACGTACCGCTCGCGCCGACTGCGTGGCCGACGGTGCCGGCTGCCGTGGAGAGGCTGCTGCGCTCCCCGGTGATGGGCGACATCGACTGGTCGAAGCTGCGGTTCTGTCTCGTCGGTGGCGCTCCGACCGCAAGCGACCTGTCGTCACGGTTCATGGAACACACCGGTCGGCCGGTCCTGAACGCGTACGGCGTGACCGAGGCGACGTCCTTCGTCTGCGGTCCCGATCTTCGTACCTCGAACCAGGGGCCCGGCGACGTCGGAGCGCCGGTAGCCGAAGTCGAAGTCCGCGAAGGAGCCGTCCACGGGCAGTACGCGGAGCTCGAACTGGGTGGTCCTTCGGTGATGGCCGGCTACCTGGACGATCCGGAGGCCACGAGCCATGCCCTGACCGAAGACGGCTGGCTCCGGACGGGGGATCTGTTCGAGCTCACCCCCCAAGGAACCGTCGCGCTCCGCGGACGCCTGAAGAACTTCATCAACCGCGGCGGCGAGAAGATAGACCCTGCGACCGTTGCTGCGGCCGTGAACCAGCACCCCTCGGTGGTCGAGGCGTATGTTTTCGGTTACCCCGACGACCGGCTCGGTGAGATCGTGGCGTGCCTCGTCGAACCGGACGGCAGCGCTTCGCAGGACCTGGAGCAGGAGATCCGGGTCCTGGCGTCGGAACTCCTGGCCGCCTACGCGGTCCCGACCCTGATTCGGATCGTTCCCCGGCTGCCCCGCAACGCTGTCGGCAAGGTCGTACCGACGACGGCTCAGCAACTGCTCCTCGTAGCACCGTAGGACGACCCCTTCAACACGCAGCCGGGCCCTGTTCAAGGTCATCGACCTGAACCGGGCCCTGCTGCGTTTTCGGGAGTGCCCAGGCAGCCAGGACCGGACAGTGCTCGGCCTGCGCGCTGTCGAGCAGCGCACCCGCGGCGGTGACCGCGTCCTCCGGTCGTCCGGCACACCGCGAACCAGAAGCGCCCGGACCGAGGACGGGTCCGTCGTCGGAGCGATTCCGAAGCGGCACGATGGCGCTCAGCGCCGCCGTACTCGGGATGCGAGGAACCCCGGGCGAGCGCCCGGGGTTCCTCGCGTCCTTGGAGCGAACCGGTCAGCCGGAGGTCGCGGTGAGGTCGACCAGTACCTTCCCGCGCGCGGAACGATCGGCGATGCGCCGGAATGCGGCACGGTACTCGCCCAGCGGAACGACAGTGTCGATCGCCGGAGTCAGCTGCCCGCCGGCGACGAGGTCGAGCAGTTCCTGCTGCTCGCCGACCGTCCAGCCGGTCGCGCCCAGGATCTGCAGTTGGAGACTCCACACGTACCGCAGGTCGAGTTCCACGAGGTGCCCGGCGAGAGCACCGCACGTCAGGATGCGGCCGCCGGCTCGAACGCACCGCAACGCACTGTGCCATGCGGGTCCGCCGACGAAGTTCACGAGCACGTCGACACCGGGCGGGTTCGCGGCCGTATGGCCAGGCAGGTGGGTGACCGGGTCGATGGCGCGCGGCCGTCCGAACAGCGCTGTGCACCGCTCGCGCAGGTCTTCGCACGACAGGTCGATGACGTGATCGGCTCCGAGTGAGCGGACATAGTCGGCCTTCGCCGTGGTGTTGACCGCCGCCACGACAACCGCGCCGCGTGTTTTGGCCAGTTGGACCACGGCGCTTCCCACACCGCCGGCCGCGCCGAGGACCATCACGACCTCTCCCGCAGACACCCGTCCGACGGTGAACAGCATGTGGGCTGCGGCGCCGTAGGCGGTCGGCAGGGCCGCGGCGTCGCGCAGCGACACGGTGTCGGGGACCCGGGTGAGCTGGCTGACGTGGCAGGCCATCAGCTCTGACAGCCCGCCGAGCGCCGACTCGCCGTTGATCCCGTGCCGCGGGTGGGTGGGATAGACCAGGACCCGGTCGCCGCGACGCCATCCTTGCTCCTTCGCGCCCTCACCGACGTGGGTCAGGACACCTGAGACGTCGCCGCCGGGCACCATCGGAAAGGGGTGGTGGACGTTCGGCAGGCCGGCGAGGACAAGGAGGTCCAGGGCGTTCAGCGAGACATGGGACACCCGGACCAGTACCTCGTCCGCCGCTGCCGTCGGTTCGGGCAGATCCGTGAGCTCGAGCTGGTCGAGCTCACCTGACGTGTGGTAGGTGACAGCCCGCATGGCTTGCTCCTTCTGGTGGAAACATGGACGTGATGGGCGACGCGGGAGTTCACGCGGACAGCGGTGGCTGATGTTCGCGGGCGCCGACCGGTGGGCCCGCCTCGCCGAGGTAGGCGCGCTGGATCGTCGCCGCGTCGAGCGTTGCCCGGGGGCCGTTCCACTCGGTGCTGCCGTTCGACATCACCAGGACGTCGTCGGCGAACGCGAGCACTAGGTCGGTGAACTGCTCGACCAGGAGCACCGCGAGTCCGTCGTCACGGCATCGGCGCAGCACCGACGCGACGACCGTCTCGCGCATCGTGGGTGAAAGGCCCAGGGACGGTTCGTCGAGAACCAGGGTCGAGGGCCGGCGTACGAGCGCTCGCGCGATCGCTGTCAACTGCCGCTCACCGCCGCTGAGATGCCCGACCTTGCGGTGGCGCAGCGGGACGAGCTTCGGAAAGTCCTCGAAGCTTCGCGCGAGGTGGACGAAAGCCTGTCGGCGGCTCGACCCCGCGGTGGCCACGAGGATGTTCTCCTCGACGGTGAGCTCACCGATCAGGTCACGGTCCTGGGGGACGAATCCGACACCCTGCCGCAGCCGGCGCCAGGTGGGCAGCCCGTCCAGTGAACCGGCCGGGCCGGTGATGTGCCCCCGATACGGTACGCGGCCGACGATCGCGTCGACCAGCGAGCTCTTCCCGGCGCCGTTGGCGCCCAGGACTCCGAGGATGCGTCCGTCCTCGACGGTTGCGGTGATGCCGCGCAGTGCGACGACCCGCCCGTACGTCACCTCCACACGGTCAAGACTCAGCGCCACTGGGAGCACCCCCTAGGTATGCCGCGGCAACGTGCGCGTCGTTGGCGAGTTCGGCCGGCCGGCCGCTTCCGACGACACGACCGGCGTCGAGGACCGTGGCGTAGTCGCACACCCCGTGCACCAGGCGCATGTCGTGTTCGATCAGGACCGTGGCGATCCCCAGGTCACGGATCTCGTCCAGCACGCCGGCGAGTGTGCGCCGGCCTTCTTCGTCCAGGCCGCCGGCAGGTTCGTCGAGCAGCAGAACCCGTGGGCCGCCGGCGAGTGCTCGCGCCAGCTCGGCCGTGCGTCTCCCCCACGCGTCCAGTTCACACGCGGGTCGATCGGGCAGGCCTCGTACGAGATCGTGTGCGAAGTCGACTGTCCGCTCCGATCCGTCCCGGCCCACGCGGCCGGCGACGGCCACATGCTCCAGCGGGGTCAGTGAATCGAAGGCCTGGGAGTGCTGGAACGTCCGGCTCAGTCCTTGGCGGGCGCTGCTGTCCAGGCTGTGCCCTCGAAGTTGCGCGTCGTCGATGTACACGTGTCCGGCGACGGCACGAATCACACCGGTCGCCGCGTTGAGCAGGGTGGTCTTCCCGGCACCGTTAGGTCCGATGACGGCATGCACCTGCCCGGCCTCGACCGAAAGATCGACATCGTCGACGACGGTGACGCCCTGGAATGCCACGGTCATTCCCGCGATGCGGAATCGGCTCATCGAAGCACCCGCCGGGATGAGGCACCGGGAAGCATCGCCAGGACTCCGTTGGGCGCCAGCATCAAGACGACGAACAGCACCGCGACGGTGAAGAAGTCCGAGTAGCCCTGCAGGCCGGTGAACACCGCGGGTACCACGCTGACCAGGAGCGCGCCGATGACGGGGCTGAAGAAGCGGTCCAGGCCTCCCACCCATGCCACCAGCAGGGTGGAGACGATCGCCGGCAGGCCGAACGTCGACGGGACGATGGCGACGGTCACCACACCCAGCAGGGCGCCTGCGACCCCGAGAAGGACATTGCACATGAAGACGGCCTGAGCGCGGATCCGGAAGACGGAGAGACCGGCGGACTTCGCGCCCTCGGTCGAATCCCGCACGGCCCGCAGCCTCACGATGAACGCCGATCCGGCGAGCCAGGCGATGAAGCCGGCGGCGAGCGCCAGGTAGACCGCGGTAAGGGCAAGCGTGCCGTCGATCGCCGTGAGACTGCCGATCACCGGTGGGGGCACGATCTTTCCGTACGGTCCTCCGGTGACGGAGACCGCCTGGTTGAGGACGTTCTGGACCAGGAGGACCGCCACGAACGTCGCGACCGTGAAATAGAAGGACCGCAGTCGCAGCGTCGGCAGGAGCAGCAGCGTGACCAGAACACCCGAGGCCGCTCCCCCGATCAGAACGGCCGCCGCAACGGGCACTTCGTGCTCCATCGACAGGACGGCCGCATAGGCTCCGACACCCATCGCCGCCGGCCCGTGCAGTGCCGCGAGCCCACCGCTTCCGATGACGAGGTTCATGCCCAGGCCCGCGATCAGCCAGACCATGTAGAGAGCGGCAAGATACGTCCAGTAATCGCTGCCGATTCCCCACAGCACGGTCGTCGCCACCAGCGGCAGCAGCGGCGTGGCCCACCTGAGGCTCTTGGAGTGTCCGGCGGACCGCCAGGACCGGTGTTCCCTTTCGCGCGGGGCCGCGACGTCGAGTGTCATACCCGCACCGCCTCTCGCGTCCCGAACAACCCGTCCGGGCGGACCAGAAGCATCACGAAGATCACGACAAGCGGCAGGATCGACGTCGCCCATCCTCCGATGTGCACGACTGCGACGGCTTCGAGGACACCGATCAGTACGGAGCAGACGATCGCACCGGGGAGGTTGCTGAGACCTCCGAGCGCGACGCCGGCGATGGCCTTGACCATGGGGAGTTGAGCCATGGACGGGGCGACGCTGACCGAGTTGGACAGGAGCCAGCCGGCGTACGCGGCCAGCATTCCGGAGAGGCACCAGGCGGCGATGCGGAACCCGTTCGCGCGTACCCCCGCGACCTGGGCCGCTCGTGCGTCGGCCGCGACGGCGCGCGCCATGATGCCGACCCTGGTGCGCTGCAGCAGGAACAGGCTGGCCAGTGAGGCTGCCACCAGCGAACCGAGCGTGAGGATGGTGACATGCGAGATCGGCACGCCTGCGACAGTCGTCACTCCGTCGACGGCCAGCTTCGCGGGGATGGAACGCGGCTGCGCGGAGTAGATCAGCCGGACGGTGCCTTCTCCCAGGACCATCAACAGCAGAAGCAGCACGACAACGACATGGGCGCCGGAGGCCGGCAGCCGCCGCTGCATCGGTCTGGCGACGCCGAGTTCGATCAGTATGGACAGCACGCCGACCGCCACGCATCCCAGGATCACCGCACCTGCTCCGGGGATCGGGAGGTTGCTGATCTCGAGCGTCACATAGACGCCGACGGTGGCGAAGGTGCCGGTCGCGAAGTTGAACACCCCGGTGGTCTTGAAGACGATCACGAGGGCACCGGCGAGGATCGCGTACTGCGCACCGGCCTGCAGGCCGGCCAATAGGACATCCACGAAATACTCCTGACCTGTTCAGCTGCCGGACGGGGCACTGAAGATCTTGACGCTGCCGTACAGACCGTCGTCGTCCGGTGCCCTGTTGGACTCGAACTGGACCAGGGACATCTGCTCGGGCCCGGAGTGGTCCGTCTTGGAGAAGCTCATCGGATAGCCGAGACCGAAGTCCACGCTGTTCAGGGACTCCATCGCGCTGACGAACTTGTCCGCGTCGACGGCTCCGGCCTTCTCCAGCGCCTTCTGCACCAGCTTGATCCCCTGGTAGCCCTCGAGTGCGACGGAGTCCGGGTACTTCCCGTAGCGCCGCTGGTAGGCCTGTGCAAAGTGACTCATCTCTGTGCTCTCGCTCCTGGTGCCGAGCTCGGTCGGTGCGTACCAGGAGCTGGCGAAGCCCCTCAGCAGGCCCTGCTGCGCCAGGGGCGTGACGGTCGCTTCGAGAATGCCTCCGCTGAACGAGACCACGGGGGCTGTCACACTTGCCTGCCGCAGCGCCTTGATCAGCGGCGGGGTCGAGTACACGACGGTGAGGATCACGTCCGGCCTGGACCGGGCGAGGATCAGGGACTGGGCCCGGTAGTCCGTGGCATCGAGCGGGATCTCCACGCCCTGGTACGCCGACCCCAGGCCCTTCGCCTCCAGTGTGGCTTTCACCCCGTCCGCGGCGGCTTTCCCGTAGTCGTTTCCGACGTAGGCGACCGCGATCTTGTGTGGGTGGTAGCGCGGAAGCACGAGGTTCGTCAGCGATCGCGCTTCGTCCGCGGCTGACACGTTGGAGTCGAACACATAGTGCGCGGCAGGCCGGGTGATCTCCGTTGCCGTTGCCGTCGTGACGAGCATCGGGAGGCGCTGCGCCTCGGCGAGCGGCTTCACCGCGAGCGCGACGGGGCTGCAGGAGAACCCGAAGAGCATGAAGGCGCGGTCACTCATGTACTTGCGGGCTGCGGCCACGCCCTTGGTGGTGTCACATCCTTCGTCGGCGGAGTTCAGTTCGAGCTTGCGCCCCAGTACGCCGCCGCGGCTGTTGATCTCGTCGACGGCCAGCTGGGCGCCCTGCTGCGCCGGCTTGCCGAGCGTGGATGCCGTGGCGGACAGGTCGAACACGCCTCCGAGAACGATGGGTCCGGACCCGGACTGCGCGTTCGGGGGCGAGCATCCCGCCATGACGCCCAGAGCCGTAACGGCCAGCAACGCCGCCAATCGTCGCGCCATAGCACTCCTCCTCCTGCCCAGACACCATTTCTGAATCTGGCGCCATGTTTAGTACAGGGAGTGTGACTTGAGCCATCGCAGCCGTCAAGGAGCAGCACGGAGTCCACTCCTGACGCCTGTTCCGCACCCCGGGACGCCCGATCGGGAACGTTCCCCAAACCCCAGGCGCGGCTTGCGGACGGCGAGCAGCCGGCGTCCAACTCGGCGACCACGTGCGCCTGGCAGCCACTCCCGCCGCGAAACACGGACCGGCACGGACGCTGTGCGCCGGCACCCGCCGCACAGACGCCCCGGCCACAGGGCGTCGACTTGACGATGCCTCATTTCCGCGCCGCACCGGCTGAACTCATGGCGGGCCACCCCGCCCCGACCGGCCACCGAGGCCGACGGCGCCGACGGACGCTTCTCCGACCCGGCCACCTCCCGGGTGCACCGCACGGAGATCTCTTGACAGGGCCCTCGGGGTAACCCTAAGTTCCAAAACTGACGCCATATTCAACTCTGAGGAGTAGGAGCCAACAGTGCGTGAGGATGTCGAGTTCCAGGTAGAAGACGGGACAACGCTTCGCGGGTACTTCCACAGCAGCGGCGACGGTCCCAAGCCCTGCATCGTGCTCGCGCACGGGTTCTCGGGCGTGAAGGAACAGATCGACCGCTACGCCGCCGCGTTCGCCGCCGCCGGGTTCTCCTCCCTCGTCTACGACCACCGCGGCTTCGGCACCTCCGACGGCACCCCGCGCCTCGAGGTCGACCCGTACCGGCAGATCGAGGACTGGCGCGACGCCCTCTCGTTCGCCGAGACGCTGCCCGGGGTGGACGCCGACGCCGGCTTCGGCGTGTGGGGATCGAGCTACGCCGGTGGTCTCGCGGCCGTGATCGGCGCCAACGACTCACGTGTGCGTTGTGTCGTCTCCCAGATCCCCAACGCCAGCGGCCACCGCAACAGCCGTGAGATGTTCACCCGCCCCCAGCTCGAACTCATCCAGAACCGGCTCCGCGAGGACCGTCAGGCCCGCCGCCTCGGGAAGGAGCCGGCCATGATCCCCGTGTTCTCGACCGAGCCCGAGGAGCTGTGCGCGCTGCCGCCGGTGGTGCACAGCCGGTTCATCGAGCTCAGCGAGCAAGGAGCCCCCGAGTGGAAGAACCAGGTCACGCTCCGCTCGGTCGGCCACATGATCGAATTCGAGCCCGCCGGATGGTTCCCGTACCTCTCGCCGAAGCCATGGCTGATGATCGTCGGCCGTAGCGACACGACGACATTTCCCGAGATCCAGCTGGAGGCGTTCGCCACGGCCCGGGAACCGAAGCACGTCGTGATACACGCCGGTGGGCACTTCCAGACGTACGTGGCCCACTTCGAGGAGACCAGCAAGGCGGCGACCGAGTGGTTCCTTCAGCACCTCGTGGCCGATCCGGGCCGTAGCACCCGATAGCGCAGGCCGAAGACCGTCCGACACCCATCGATCCGGGGGGAGGTGCGCCCGTGCTTGCCGTAGGCAAACTCGTGGACGCGACCCGAGAGTTCATCCGAGCCGAGGTTCTGCCCATCGACGACGAGTACGACGGAGACGCGCACGCCGCGGGAGGCGACGCCCTGCGTGTGCGCCTCCAGCGCGCGGCCCACGGCGCCGGGCTCCTCTCCCCGCACGGCCCGGTCGACTGCGGTGGCCTTGGTCTGAGCATGTCCGAACGAGCGCCCGTCTTCGAGGAAGCGGGCTACTCCCTGTTCGGACCGATGGCGCTGAACATCAACGCCCCTGACGAAGGCAACGTCCACCTCCTGGCGCACGTCGCCTCCGACGCGCAGCGGGACGAGTACCTGCGGCCCCTGGTGACGGGCCAGACCCGTTCAGCGTTCGCGATGACCGAACCGTCACCCGGGGCGGGGTCGGACCCGGCCGCGCTCTCCACTCGCGCGACCAAGACCGACGACGGGTGGCTGATCAACGGCCGCAAGCACCTCATCACCGGTGCGGATGGCGCGGGCTTCTTCATCATCATGGCCCGCACCAGCGGCGAACCCGGAGATTCCGGCGGCGCCACCATGTTCCTCGCGCCCGCGGGGACCGAGGGCATCGAGGTGGTCCGTCACCTCCCGACGATGGACCGGTCCATGATCGGTGGGCACTGTGAGCTGTCGTTCGTCGACGTCCTCGTCCCCGACGACGCCGTCCTCGGCGAGGTGGACGAGGGATTCCGATACGCCCAAGTGCGACTCGGTCCGGCCCGCATGACCCACGTGATGCGGTGGACCGGCGCCGCGCGCCGCGCGCACGAGGTCGCCGTCCGGTACGCAACGCAGCGCCATGCGTTCGGCTCCCGGCTCGCGGACCTCGGTATGGCACAGCAACTGATCGCCGACAACGAGATCGACCTCGCCGCCACCCGCGCTCTGCTCATGCAGGCCTGCGCCGAACTCGACGCCGGCGAGCGCGCGTCTAAGCAGACGTCGATCGCCAAGACCTTCGCCGCGGAAGCGCTGAACCGCGTCGTCGACCGGGCGACACAACTGTGCGGCGGCCTCGGGGTATCCGGCGACCTGCCCATCGCCAAGATCGCTCGCGAACTGCGCCCGTTCCGCATATACGACGGTCCGTCGGAGGTACACCGTTGGTCGATAGCCACCAGAGCGGTACGGCAACTCACCGCCGACGGGCACGGCCGATGACCGGGGCGAAGAGCACAGCCGTGGGGGTCACACACAGCACCGACATCCCACTGACCGGGACGGAACTCGACTCCGTCGCGGCAGTGATGCGTGCGGCCGGCGTCGAAGTGACTCAGCCGCTTGCCGCGGAACTCATCACCGGTGGCAGATCCAACGTCACCTTCCGGCTGACCGACGGGGTGTCCCGCTGGGTCCTGCGGATGCCGCCACGGGCAGGCCGCACCCCGTCAGCGCACGACGTCGCGCGGGAGCACCGCGTCACCGCGGCACTCGCCGCCACCGGCATCCCCGTCGCCCGGCCCGTCGCGCTGTGCAAAGACGAATCCTTGCTCGGTGGGGCATTCTCGGTCGCCGAGTTCGTTCCCGGCCGCACGGTTCGAACCCGCGATCAACTCGCCGCGCTCGATGACGCGTCACTCGACACGACCGTCGACCAGCTGCTCAACTCCCTAGCGGCCCTGCACCGAGTCGATCACGTCCGCATCGGCTTGGAGGGCTTCGGCCGGCCGGGCGGCTACGCCGAACGGCAGCTGCGGCGCTGGTGGGGCCAATGGCAGCTGATCGGTTCAGCCGAACTGGACGGTCTCGCACGCGATTTGAACGACCGTCTCGCAGGCTCGATACCGAAACGACAGACGACGGGCATCGTGCACGGCGACTACCGGATCGACAACGTGATCCTGTCGCCCGACTCGTCATCGGCTCCACAGGTCGCGGCCATTGTGGACTGGGAGCTGTCCACCATCGGCGACGCCGTCGCAGACGTGGCGATGATGTGCGCCTACCGCGATCCCGCCTTCGACCTCATCGTAGGCTCGCCCAGCGCGTGGGCCAGTCCGCGGCTGCCCGAGCCGGCCGCACTTGCCGCCGCCTACGAACGCGCGGGCGACATCCCGCTCACCGACTGGGACTTCCATCTCGCCCTGGCGTACTTCAAGATCGCGGTGATCGCGGCCGGTATCGACCACCGGGCGCGTGCCGGCGCCGCACGCGGCCCCGGCTTCGACACGGCCGCCGAATCCGTTGCCACCTTCCTCGAACTCGGCCGCACGACCCTCGGAGCGCACCGATGAGGACGGCACTCATCACAGGAGCCTCCCGCGGCATCGGTCGGGGCATCGCCCTTGAACTCGCCCGCCAGGGGTACGGGCTCACGGTCACCTCGCGATCGGCGGAGGACCTCGATGCGCTGTCCGCCACGCTGAGCGACGCGGGCGCCGAGAAGGTCATCCACCACGCCGCGGACATGGCAGACCGAGACGGCGCCGCCGCCGTAGCCGATCTCCACCGCGACACCTTCGGCACGATGGACGCGCTGATACTCAACGCCGGCGTCGGCACCGCGGCGCCGCTGGAGACCACACCCGCGTACAGGGTGGACAAGAGCCTGCACGTCAACTTCACCTCGCCATTCCTGATGGTGCAGCACGCGCTGCCGATGCTGCGCACCGCTGCCGCCGCCAACCCGAGGCGAGGCACGCGAGTCATCGCGCTCGCATCGATCACCGGGGTGTATCCCGAAGCCGGCCTCGCCGTCTACGGCGCATCGAAGGCCGCGTTGATCTCACTCGTGGAAGCGCTCAACGCCGAAGAATCCGGAAGGGGTGTCATGGCTACAGCCATCGCCCCGGCCTTCGTCGACACCGACATGGCGGCCTGGGCCACCGGCACCGTCCCAGCCGATACCATGATCACCGTCGCCGACACGGTCGCCGTCGTTCGCATGCTGCTCGGCCTTGGACCCACCACATCCATCACGAAGATAGTGATGTCCCGCAGCGGAACAGCAGGCTTCGCCGCGTGACGTCCACTGCGCATCACGGGGCGGGAGCCGTCCGAGAAAACCATGAGCGCGGCCCGCTCCGGTGCCGCCGGATGTACGACGTTCCGCTGTTCCGGCGGCAGAGCAACGGCGTTGCGGGCGAGCTCGGGAACCCACGATCCAGCCCTGGGGTCGACAGGAGCGAGATCACCGGGATACGTCGGCTCCATTGCGGAGCCACGAAATGGGTGACGGAGGGCAGCGGCCGGTCAGCGCCTGCCCCCCAGGCCGGGGAAAGGAAATCACCGACAACGCAGGAACTGGAGCACCGCCTGCACCCGCCGGTGCTCGCGCTCGCCCTGCTCCAGGCCGAGCTTGGTGAAGACACTGCGTACGTAGCCCTCGATCGTCTTGGGGCTGAGGACCAACTCCTCGCACAACGCGGCATTGGACAGTCCCTGGGCCATCAGCGCCAGCACCTCCCGCTCGCGGTCGGTGAGTTCGGCGAGCGGGTCGCGTTCCCGTCGTCGGCTGACCAGCATGGAGACGAGTTCGGCGTCGATCACGACATCTCCCCCGGCAACGCGTCGCACGTCGACCGCGAAGGCACCGAGATCGGACACCCGGTCCTTGAGCAGGTAGCCGACCGCACCGTCGAACTCTTCCATCAGCCGTAGCGCGTGATGCACCTCGACGTACTGCGACAACAGCATCAGTCCGACCCTCGGCGCGAAGCAGCGGATCTCGGCCGCGGCCTCGATGCCCTCGTCCGCGAAGCCCGGCGGCATCCGCAGGTCGGTGATGACCACGTCCGGCGGGTCGCGACGGACGAGCCCGACCAGCTCAGCACTGTTCCGGGCCTGGGCCACCACCTCGAAGCCCTCCTCGGCGAGGATGCGAGCCATTCCCTCGCGGAAGAGCAGCGCGTCGTCGGCGACAATCACGCGCACGGCAGCACCGCCCTGACCCGGGTCCCGCCGCCGGAAGGGCTGTCGACCTGGAGGTCACCGCCGAGTGCTGCGAGGCGATCCGCCAGTCCCTGCAGCCCCGTTCCCGGACCTGGGCGTGCTCCGCCGCGGCCGTCGTCGGTGACCTCCACGCAGAGCCCGCCTTCGGCCGGGGCCACGTCGACGACGAGCACGCTCGCGCCCGAGTGGCGGACGGCGTTGGTGAGCGCCTCGCTCACCACGTAGTACGCCGTCGCCTCGACGTTGCCCGGCAGGCGACCCATGTGGGCCACGTGCAGGCGCACCGGGATCGCCGACCGGTCCGCCAGCGCGGCGAGCGCGGGCTCGAGACCCGACTGGGCCAGCACCATCGGGTGCAGGCCACGGGCCAGCTCACGCAGTTCGGCAGTGGCCTCGAGTAGTTGTGACCGCGCATGTCTGACCCGATCCGCCATGGCCGCCCCGCTTGCCTCCGCTTGCTTGGCCAGAGCACCTAGTTCCAGCCCCAGGGTGACGAGTCGCTGCTGTGCACCGTCGTGGAGGTCGCGCTCGATGCGCCGGCGGGCGGCGTCCTCGGCGGTGACGATCCGGCGGGCCGCCGCCTGGACCTCCTGCGCCTGTTGCTGCTGCCCGATGATCAGGCCGGTCTGCGCGGCCAGGTCCGAGAGCAGACGGACCTCCGTGGCGCTGAGCGACTCCCCCGTCGGCTTGCGGACCGTGATCGCGCCGCGCACGGTACCGCGGTGGACGACGGGCCGGACCAGTCGGCGTGACCCGCCCAGTCCGGCGAGCGCTGCCGGGCCCGCGTCGACCGTCGCAGCCGGCCACCGGCCCTGGGGCTCGAGACAATGTTCGTCGCCCACCCACACGACAACCTCGGTGGCGCCGACCCCTCCCGCGACCGTGGCCGCGACGGCATCGAGCAACTCCTGCGGCGGGTCCTCGAGGTGGGCCGACAACCGGGACAACGCTTCGTACGGCGTCGCGCGATGCCCGTACACGAGACGATCCGCCAGGCGCTGGGCCCGTCGCCGTAACGGTTCGAACGCGACTGCGACGACGGCCGTCGTGACCAGTGCCAGAGCTCGTTCGTCCGCCGGAACCACGGCTCCCGCACCGACCACGATCGCCACGTACGCTGCCGTGATCAGCAGCAGCATGACCCCGACGACGAGGGACTTGTTGATGACCGGGTCGATGTCATAGAGCCGGAACTTGAGAATCGCGAATCCTGCGGCGACCGGGATCAGCGGGAGCGCGAGCAGGCCCAGAACCGGACTGCCGAACGCCAGCAAGCCGGCCACCAGCAACAGGATCGCCGCGACCACCGCGCACACGAGCCAGCGCATCTGGCGCGCCTCGTCGCCACGCGCGCGACGGAGACGCACCACGATCGCGACGGTCCACAACACCTGGAAGAGCAGATAGCTGTAGTGCGCGTACTCCCAGACGCGGTCCGCCGCGTCGCCGCCCGGCACATCCAGCGGGTGCGGAGCAGCCAGTCCCACCCGGTCGTACTCCACCGGCCACAACGCCGACAGCAGCGCGAGTACGGCAGCGACCGCCATCATCGCCACCACGGCGAACCGCCACCACCGTGACAGGAGCCGCCCGTCGGGAAACGCCATGAGCGTCCACCCGGCCAGCGCGATCGCCGGCGGCAACGGCCACACCCCGACCCAGCCGAGCCAGGACGCGCCGACCAGAGTGCCGCTGTGCAGGCCGTACTGGCGGCCGAAGAACATCACCGCGTGCAGCACGCCGGTCGCGACGAACAGCCAGCCCTCCGGGTGCCGCGGCCGCATCCGGACGACGTACAGTCCCACCGCAGTGAAGGAGGCGCCGATCAGCCCGTTGTGCACGTTCTCCAGGTGAAAGCCGAGGTACCAGCCGTAGCCGACGAGCGTCGCAACCACCAGCGCCACCAGTGCCGCCCCGGCTTCGCGGAGCGTCGGTGGGACCTGGTCGTGCGCCTCCATGGCCGCTGACATACAGCCATGCTGGCACAGCGGCAACGCTCGCGGATGAGGGTTACCCCTGGTCGAAGTGCAGGGTGCGCACCGTGTCCCAGACCGCCGGGGAGCGACATGGTGGAACCACCGATTCGTCCCGACCGGAGGAACCACCATGAGCACGTCGACTCAGGCCCACACCCAACTGCCCCGCACCGGACGCCCCGAACGGGTCGCCGGGCCCCTCCTCGCGCTGGGCGGGGTCTGCTTCTTCGCAGGCGGCGCCATCCACCCCGGTGACAGCGGCGGGGGATCGAAAGTCTCCCAGCTTCACGAAATGCTGGTCGACTCGATGTGGTATCCCTCGCACACACTGCTGCTGGCCGCGATGACGTGCTTCGCGACCGCGATCCTCGCGTTCCGGCGCCGCGACGGTCTCGGCTCCCACATGGCCACAGTGACCGGCGTCTTCTCCGTCATCGCCGCCGTCAGCACGATCGGAATGACGCTGCACCTGTTCGCCGCCCTCGGTGCGGACGGGATCGCCGGTGGCGAGAAGACGTTCATCTACCACGTGCAGACGTGGAACGAGACGATCACCGATCCGTTGTGGGGCCTGGGCATCGCAGCCCTCGCCGTCGCCGGCGGTCTCACCCGCACCGTCGGCAACCCGACCACACTCGCGCTCGGCCTCGTCGGCGGCCTGGCCTACTCGCTGGCGTCCGCCACGATCGCGTTCACCGACCGCTTCGACGCGCTGTTTCCGCTGGCCTCACTCATCGGGATCTGGGCCGTCGTGGTAGGCCTCATGATGTCGCTGCGGAAGGCCCGTTCGAGGGGCGCCGTGTCTGCCCCGGAACTCGACCGGACCGAGACCTCCAGCTGAGAGGTTCGCGCGGGGCAGGACACGATTTCGGCAGCGGGTACCGCGGAGCAGGTGCCGAAGGTACATCGCATCCGGCTCCGTTGAAGCGGAAGAGGCAGCCGTCCTGGGCGCGCGACCAGGGCTGCAGGCGCGCGGAGACGCGGTGCGGCCGTCCCGTCACACGCTCCTTGGACCAAACCGCTTCCACCAGGACGCTGTGCACGCTGCCGGACCTGAAACCGGCCATGACGAGGGGGACCCGATGTCGGAACGGCAGCTGGACGGCCGCTATCGCCTGATCGACCGGATCGGGTCCGGCGGCATGGGCGAGGTGTGGCGCGCTTATGACGCGAACCTGCACCGCGAGGTGGCCGTAAAACTGATCACCGAACTCGCCTACGCCCAGAATCTGACGGCCACGGCCCGGTTCGTGCGTGAGGCCAGGGCCGTCGCGAGGCTGTCAAGTCCGCACATCGTGACGGTCCATGAACTCGGTACGGCACGGATGGGCGGTGGCCCTGAAGTGCCGTACCTGGTGATGGAACTGCTGGATGGGCGCCCGCTGGACCGTCTGCTCAAGAGCGCCGGCTGGCTTCCTCCGCTGGACGAAGTGGCACGCTGGACCGATCAGCTGTGCCGCGCGCTCGGGACGGCCCACGCCGCGGGGGTCGTGCACCGGGACATGAAGCCGGCGAACGTCCTGCTCACCGGGGGCGACACGGCCTTCGACGACGCCAAGGTCGTCAAGGTGCTCGATTTCGGCATTGCCCGGTTCCTCGACGGAACCACACGAGCGTCGACCACGCTGACCGCCACAGGATCGGTCATGGGTACACCCGCGTACATGTCGCCGGAGCAGGCCCGCGGAGAGGCAGACGTCGACGGGCGGGGCGATCTGTACTGCTTGGGAGTCGTTCTCTACGAACTGGTCACCGGGCGGCTGCCGTTCGAGGGGAGCGCCTGGCATGTGGTGCTCCACCAACACATCACCGAGCCTCCCGCTCCACCACGCCTGCTGCGCGCGGGACTGCCGCAGGACTGGGACGAGTTGATCCTCGCCCTGCTGGCCAAGAATCCGGCCGACCGTCCGCAGACCGCCGCAGAAGTCCGGTACCGGCTGGGCGCGATGGCCATGGCACCCACCGCGTTCCCTCGCGCCCGGCCGACGCTGCCCGATCCCGGCCCGTCACGACACGACCCACCGCTCCTGCCGCCTCCCGCTCCGACCGAGCCACCACGTGTCCCGGCCCAGGCAGGCCCCAGCGGGGTGACGACGGCGAGCCAGGCAAAGAGGACGACGCAAAGGGCTACCCAGGCGGAGCCGGCGCGGGCGCGCCGGTCCCGTACCGATCCGACGATGCCCGCCACTCGGACCCGGCGGGTCACCAGGTGGCTGCTGCGGGCTTGTACCGCCGTGGGCCTGGTGTGCGCGCTTGCCACGACAATGGCGGCCTCGGACATCTCCGTCGGCGTGAAAGTCCTTGCCGTCGTGGTGACCGTGTTCCTCCTCTTGTATCGGCGGTGGCACTCGGCCGGCCAGGCGGACGGAGCCCGCGCCCGCAGGTCCGCAGCCCAGGAAGGTCGGACGCGTGCGCACTGATTCGTGGGGGCGCTCGTACACGGCAGCGGCACCCTTCGGGGTGAACGCCGTCTGACTCCCCACCGCGTCCCTGCTCGTCGCCCGGCTTCCGGGCGAACATCGCGCCGGCCTCGACAGGGTCCGACGTCTTGTATTTCTTGTCCTTTTGACCACCATGTTGTCGGTCCGCAGCTCGACCTGTCACGGCCTCCCCTGTCCCAGCGTCCCGCGCAGGCCACGCCGAATCCCGCGACGAGGCTGAGACGGTCGTTGGAAATCGGCCTGACGCCTGACGCCTGACGCCTGACGACCCTCGGCCTCGACGACACGGTTGCGATCCTGGCTCAGCACCGCGACGAGCAGTGCGCACCGGCATCATCGACGCAGTAGACCGGTCGTGGCACTTCACGCAGTACTTCGACGCCACCGGGACAGAGCTCTTGGCATGCAGCGGCGTCAGACGCGAGCCACCTTCGCAGGAGGACGGTCAGCAGCTCCAGCTGTAGAGGCCCCCACCCGTGTTCACCGCAGACGCCGCGAGCCGGGCAACTCCCTGCAGGACCGCCAGTAGATCATCGTCGGTCATGTCGTCCCCCTCCTCAGACCGGAGCCGCGCGGTCCAACGATCGGCGAGCTCTTCGAGTTCGGCGGAGCTCGCGTCGGCCAACGCCCGGGTCAACCGCTGCGGCAGAGCGAACACCTCCGTAGCCCACACCCCGGTACTCCGGCCGTACGCCGAAGTACTTGGGGCATGAACCGTGCGCGGCCGACGGCATCGCTCATGCCCTCCATGGGACCAATGGCGTCGGCCACCGCGCCGTCGTCGAGGACTACGAGGACCCGGCCCAGCGTCCCGGGCCCGCATCTGGTCGTAGAGGAAAACGCGAATCGTCCGCAGCCATCAACTCTGCGAAGACGGCGCACCGCTCGGGCTCGGGAAGCTGTTCGTACTCCATGCCCGGACGAGTGCAGACTGAGACCTGGCGGTAGGGCAGGTGACCTGTGCTGAGCGACCTCGGGCCGCCCGCTGGCCCAGAGACGTGCGGCGGACGAAACCGACAGGGACCCGTGCCTCGTGCGGCAGCGTCGTACGGCATTAGGATCGCGCGCATGCCGAGAGACGAGGCGAGCGGGGAAGAGGGGGACGGGACCGCCGCGGCGTGGAGCGCGAAGGTGGTGAACCACCGGCGCACGGTGGGGGAATCGCCCTTCGAGCCGGCCTGGTGCCCGAAGGACCCGTTGGCGCGCCGGGACGGTCTGAGCATCGTCGGTGCCGTCGGGTCGGTCAGGTGCGTCGACTCCACCGGGCGGACCCTTTGGACGCACCGCTGCAGCGGCAGACCCAACGCCGCCCATCTGTCCGGTGACCGCGTGCTCGTCACCACGTACTCGCTGGAGTACACGCCCTGGGGCCACCTCGGCCCCGCGCTGCTCCTCGACCTCGCGGACGGGAGACTCGTCGCCGAGTTGCGCGGGCAGAGTGCCGCGGCGCGGGGAGGCGGCCGTTTCGTGCTCGGACTGGAGGGCTACGACGTCTTCGACACCTGGGAGTACGACCGCGACGGCACCCAGACCGACGCCTGGCGTTCCTACGGCCACTACGTGGTCGGTACCGGTCTGCGCGTGGTCGAGGCCGACCGTCAACTGCCGAGCCAGGGCCGGGTCGTCCGGCTGCTGCCCGGCGGTGTCGTGGAACGCGGCCCGCGCCTGACCGATCCACTGCCGCCCGAGCCGCTGGTTCTACGCGACGGTACGATCCTGGTCCTCGACGGCAGAGCGGTCCGCGCGGTGGGCCGCGGGCTCGACAGCACGGTCCTCGCCGAACTCACCGAGGCACCCGCGGACTTGCGCGGGCCGACAAGGCGGAAACTGCGGTGGGACGGTGACCGGGTCGCCGCGATCGTCTCCGTACCGCACGCGAACGAGCCCAGCGTCTACACGGTGTACACCTGGACACTCGCCCTCCGCCGCCTCACCTGAACCAGCGACACCCGCGGGAGGCGATCGAGCTGCGACCGATCACCGCGGTCGGCCAGCATGACTTATATCTCCCCGCGTGGCACACCACACTGGGCCTCGCGACGCCATCCGTCGCCGCACAGCCCGACGGCGCCGACCCGCGGTCGGCACCGTGCGACTTCATGAGTGACGGAGGCCGGGCCCTGGGCGGGCCCGGACTGTTCAAGCGGACGTCACGCCTTTGCCGACGAGACTGAGCGTGAGCCCTCGGCGGTTCCACATGACGACCGCTGCCAGGATGAGCAGCACCGCTGCTGCTACCGGACTTTGGTCGATCACAAACAAGCAGCTCAGGAATGCGCCTGCCATGACGCCGGCGAGTACCAGGCCACCCAGGGCACTCAGTCGGGGAACGAGCAGCAGTACGGCCCCGGCCAGCTCCAGCGAGCCGGTGACGTACCGAAGCCATTGCCCGGCACCGACGTCCTGGAAGACTTTGACCATGTCCTGCGCGCCGGCGATCTTCGAAGCCCCCGCCATGACGAACACGACGGCCAGGATCACCTGGAGGACCCACAGGATGATGTTCCGGGCCTTCCCCTCCACCTTGGGCACACTCTGCACAGAACGAGACATATCTTCTCCTTTGGCACGCCAAGCCGCTGGCGCTCGGGTGCGAGGCCAGCCTTTCACTTGAAGTTTCATGTCACACCCTAGAGCAGCGACAGATGAAGGTTCAAGTGTGAGTCGAGTGGTCAAGCCGGCTGGACGGGCCGAAATCGACTGGGGGCACTCGGACACGTGGAGACGGCCCGCCAACTGGAGATCAGGTTGAAGCGCTGCCACCCTACGAACCGCTTCGGTGGCCGAGGACCTTGCCGCGGCCCGCGCCGGCGAGGGCCCGACGGTCTTCACCGGCTGGTCGAGGTCTTCGAACGTCAAGTGCCTGGCGCTCTGGTGCTTCGCGGATCGGCATCACGGGTGTCGGGGTGTGGCTGAGCCGGTAGGCAGCTCCGGGGGAGGCTGCGACTCGCTGCGGCAGCACCGCCGCTCCAGAAGGGCGCTGCCACCCGACCGGGACGCCCGTCCGGTCGCTTTGGCCTGCGGCGATGGCAGTCTCGGCAACGCGGCGCGGGGCGCGCTGTTACGCCGCGGCGTTGCCTGGGCGCACGCTCGATAACGCGGCGCGGGGCGCGCTGTTACGCCGCGGCGTTGCCTGGGCGCACGCTCGATGTGCTCGGGGTGCAGCCGGTCGGGGTCGGCCAGGGCACGGCGGGCGATGTCGCCGGGCGGCGCGACCCGGATCCCGAGCGCACGGGTGTCCGCGACCTCCTGCGCCACAGCCAGGAAGTACCCCTCGAAGACGAGCCGCTGTAGCTGGTGCGGAAGCCCCTCGGCGGTTGAGCACCGGGCCCTTTGCGTCTGCTCGCGCTGAAGCGCCGGCGGCTCAGCGCTCCGGCCAGGCCGGCATCGATCGCTGGGCGGCGGACAGCCGGGACTTGGCGATGTTGCGGATGCGACGGGTGCGGCCACTCTCGGCCAGAACTTCCAGAACAGCCATCGCCGAGGACTTTTCGGCGGTGTGGACCTGTAGCCAGTTGGAGGCGGCGAGCAGGTTCTCAGCGTCCCACGGCTCGCTCAAGGTCATCGCCCGCAGCAAAGTCCACTCATTGAGGCGCCGTGTGGAGAAGTCGTCCACTCCAACAGGGCCAGCCATCTCCAGGCGCCACGAAGGATAGCCGGGATCCGTGAGCAGTTCAGCGGCTCGTCTGTCGAGGTACTCGCAGACGGCACTGTTCGCCATCCCCTTATCCGGATCGGCGAGTACTCGGGTGATGAGGGCACCTGCATCCGCCGGGGCCACCTCGTCGAACGCCCTCCGGTAGCGAGCAAACCGCACGTGCTCGTCCGGGTCCCAGTCCGGATCGTCCGCTGACACCGCGCCGCTCGACACCAGCGTCACCCCTCTCGTCCGGTTCGGGATGGAAGCCTCCCACAACCCTGGCACCCCGATGCCTGGCGAAGTCCCTTGGAGACCGCCCGGGTTCTGGTCGTTGTGCGTCGCAGGCCAGATCGATCAGCCGGCGCATGACCGCTGTGGGGAGCGCCGGGTTGCCGGCCGCGGCCTCCGCACTGTCTGCGCCGCGGAGCAGGCGGACGAAGACGGTCTTTGAGGTCATCATGTTCGCCGAGTCGTGCGGCTAAGGCCTTCGGACGGCAAGCTGTGGGCGGTCCCGGATCAACGGTGCTGACCGCCCCTCTTGAAGGATCGGGGCCGGTCGCGATCGTGCGCGGGGTGCCGCCTGCGGCCGCGAAAGTCACTCATGAGATGCGTGGCGAGGGCGACCGGGACAAGGAAACCGGCGATCCACGACGAGCGCAGTGCGACGTCGGCCCAGGACGTTGCCGTCTTCCAGCCGTGAGGCAAGCCAATGAGAACGACCGAGGTCAGGAGTGAGAGGACGGCCGACGCCAGCACGGCGACAGCCACCCGGCCGGCGAGCCCTACCCACCACACCCTCGTGGCATCGCGATCCACGCTGCCTCCCCCGCCTCGGTGAGCGCATTGTCGCTCACGACCGACGCCCGGCAACAGAACATTTGCGAAAGATGATCAGGCAGCAGGCAGGCCCACCCGGCGGGCGATGACTTCGGCCGACTCACCCAGCATCAGCCCCCGCAGGTAGCAGTCACCCTCGGCGCGCTGTTCCTTGCGCGGCACCGAAGCGAACACAGCACCCGCGAACGACGTCAACTTCGCCCGAGCACCGTTCAGTTCAAGTGCACCCACACCCCTACACACGCCCCCAAACAGGACCGACAGACGGACGTAGCGAAGTCCTACTAGGCAACAGCGATCCAGTGTGGTTTTCTCATCCCTCGTGACCAAGGACTCGGTCGGGAGTTCGATCTGACCGGGACGCCGTACACCCCGACTCAGCGCTGCCCAGGCCGTGTCCCGGGTGTCCGGCGACCGCCGGACACCCCACCGTCCGCCGCCCGTGCCACAGGTCTCCCGGACGGCAAAAAGGTACTCATACATGCGCATACGAGCCGGGTGGGTCCTGCTGCCCGCTCTGGCCTGCCTCGTCGCGGGAGCCGTACCCGGCGCCGCAGAGGCATCCCAGGGGTCCACCACCGCCATACCCGTCCTGAGCACCGCGTCACCCGCGGCCAGGACCGTCCGCACCATGACGCTGGTCACCGGTGACAAGGTCACCATCACGCAAAGCGCCGGGGGCGTTGCGGGCATAGGCGTTCAACGCGGCCCTGGCCGCACCCACATCGGCTTCCAGGTGGCGCACGAGTGGCACGGCACCGACCAGCACATCTCGGTGGTTCCGTCGGACGCTCAGGCCCTGCTGACCGCCGGGAAGCTCGACCCCCGTCTGTTCGACGTCACCGAGCAGCTCGACGCCGGCTATGACGACGCATCGAGCGACTCGCTCCGGCTGATCTACTCCAGCCGCGGCGGCAAGTCCGCCGTCGCCCGCGGCGCGATCCAGCAGCACGGCGCCAAGATCTCCCGTACTCTCAACGTTCTGGGCGGCGGCAGTTTCGCCCCCGCCAAGCGTGACGCCGCCCCGTTCTGGAAGTTCGTCACCGGAACGCAGGGGCTGCGTGGCCCGCTGAACAAGCTGTGGCTCAACGGCCGCAGCCGCGTCGCCCTAGCCGAGAGCACGGGCATCATCGGTGCTCCCAAGGTCTGGGACAGCGTCGACTCCACCGGAGCGCACATCACCGGCAAGGGCGTCACCGTCGCCGACCTCGACACCGGCTACGACCCGACACACCCCGACCTCGTGGACAAGGCCGAGACAGGCCGGACCAGGGACTTCACCGACTCCGGGTCGGTGGTGGACGGGAACGGCCACGGCACCCACACCGCATCCACCATCGCGGGCACCGGCGCGGCCTCCGGCGGCAAGTACAAGGGCGTCGCCCCCGACGCCAAGCTGCTGATCGGCAAGGTCTGCACCGACGACGGTTTCTGCCCCGACGACGCCGTCATCAACGGCATGACGTGGGCGGCCGAGGCCGGCGCCAAGGCCGTCAACCTCAGCCTGGGCTCGCCCCCGTACGCCCAGTCCGACCCGCTCACTGAGGCAGTCGACGCACTGACCGCCGCGCACGGCACCCTGTTCGTCATCGCGGCAGGCAACGAGGGCGCCCCCGCGGCCGACTACTTCGGCGGCACCGTGGGCTCTCCCGGCATCGCCGACTCCGCGCTCACCGTGGGCAGCACCACCAAGCAGGACACCCTCAGCGACTTCTCCAGCCGCGGTCCGCGGATCGGCGACTTCGCCGTCAAGCCCGACATCGTCGCCCCCGGCCAGGACATCACCGCGGCCCGCGCCGCGGGCACCACCCTGGGCGACCCGGTCGGTGCCTCGTACGTCACCGCGTCCGGCACCTCGATGGCGACCCCGCACGTCACCGGGGCCGTGGCGCTGCTCGCCCAGCAGCACCCCGACTGGAAGGCCGCGGACTTCAAGGCCGCCCTCACCAGCGCCGCCAAGGGCCTGCCCGGGCTGACCGCCTACGACCAGGGCAGCGGCCGCCTGGACGTCGCCCGCGCCAGCGCGCAGAAGGTGCGCGCCACTTCCGGCAGCATCAGCCTCGGCAAGGCCGACTGGCCACACCAGGACGTCACCCGGACCGGCACCGTCACCTACACCAACGACGGCGCGGCCGACGTCACGCTCCACTTGTCCGTCGACGCATACGGGCCCAGGGGCCAGGCCGCACCGAAGGGAGCCTTCGCCCTGTCGGCCGACACCGTGACCGTCCGGGCCGGCGGCACCGCTTCCGCGTCCCTCACCGCCACCATCGACGACACGATGGCAGGCGCCTACGGCGGTTCGATCGTCGCCGCCACCGACGACGGCACCACCGCGGTCCGCGACGCCTTCGGTGTCTACGCCGAGCCACTCACCCACGGCCTGTCGTTCACGGTCCTCGGGCTCGACGGCAAGCCCGTCGGCGAGGGCACCAACGTCTCCGCCTTCGACGTCCGGACCGGCCTGCAGTACAGCGTCACCACCGACGCCGCCGGCAAGGCGTCGATGCAGCTGCCGGAGAGCGAGTACGACATCTCGGCGAGCAAGTTCGACCCCGTGGCTCAGACGTCGGTCCTCTTCTCCAAGCCGGGCGTCAACCTCACCTCCGACACCCCGGTCGTCCTCGACGGCAGCACCGCCGAACCGGTCAACCTCACCGTGGACAAGGGCCAGGCCAAGAACGACGGCATCTTCGCCAGCACGACGTCCATCAGCGCGGACGGGCGCTACGGCACCCAGAAGTTCGTGATGGGCTTCCCGGGCAGCCGCGTCTACGCCACCCCTACCACGACGGTCACCAGCCACCCGTTCTGGTTCCTCGCCACCCAGCGGTGGAGCGGCACGGTCCCCAAGAGCAGGACCAAGGCGGCCTGGAGCTACGCCTACAACCTCGCCGTCAACACCAAGGGCGGCATCCCTGCCGTCCTCACCCGCAGAATCCACGACAGCGCGCTCGGCCGGGTCGAGGAGACCTACGCCGACCAGGGCGGCAAGCCCCTCGGGGTCCGGATCGACACCCCGGTCCCGACCTACGGCGCGATCACCTTCGTGGACGGCAACCAGGTTCCGGTCCCCGGCAGGCAGACCCGCTACTACACCGACGACGCGGCGATCGTCTGGGACCGCACACTCGGCATGCGCGCCCAGGGCACCGCGGGCTACGACGAGATCCAGTTCGCGGGCACCACGCGCTTCAAGCCGGGCAGGGCCTACACCCGGTGGTGGAACCATGCCCCGCTGCGCGCCCGGTCGCTGGACGCACTGCGCCTTGAGGACCGGCTCTTCCTCACCCCCGGCCTGTTCTCCACGGCCGGCGAGAACACGGCGACCTACGCGGGCGAGGCCCGGGGCGCCACGGGCTCGTCGACCCTGTACCGCAACGGGGTCAAGGTCGCGTCGCTGGACTCCCTCGGCCGGCTGCAGACCGCCGTCCCCTACGAAAAGGCCACCTACACCCTGACGTCGACCGGCACCCGCGAGGTCGGCTGGTCCACCCTGGGCAGCAAGGCCTCGGCCACCTGGACCTTCACGTCCGGACGGCCGAGCAGCCCGTCGCCTACCGAGCTGCCGCTTCTCAACGTCCGCCTCGACGGCCCGGTGAACAGCTCCAGCAGCATCGCCGGCGGCCGTACGTACGACTTCACCGTGGCGGCCGAGCGCGGCGGACCGGCAGCCACCACCTCGCTGGGCCTTCGGATCTCCTTCGACGACGGCAAGACCTGGAAGGCCGTCAAGGTCTGGCGCGGCGGCGACCTCGGCATCGCGAAGCTGGCACTGCCGTCGGCCGGCGGCTACGCCTCGATCCGCCTCACCGCCAGGGACACGGCGGGCAACGAGGTCGACCAGACCGTCATCCGCTCCTTCCGGGTGACCCCCCGGCGGTAGTCGCGCCCTCGCAGTACGGCGG
>NZ_JBHWCC010000040.1:0-96616 GCF_042735715.1 Streptomyces sp. NPDC059582 | reverse complement strand
GCTTCGACGCGCCGGGCAGGGCCGCGTGGTGCGCCGGCCGGGAGGCCCGCTCGCCGTGCCCGGCCGGTGCCCACGAGGGCTACTTGATCGACGTACGTGAAGCCCGGCGCCGGCCCGTTCCGACGGGTGCGGGCGTGGGGCTCGGAAAGGAGTCGACGCATCGTGTCCGAACCGCTGGGAGTAGCCGTCCTGGGTGCCGGCCACATGGGGGCCGACCACATACGACGCCTCGATCAGGTGGTGAGCGGGGCGCGGGTGGCCGCCGTGGCCGATCCCGACTCGGGACGGGCGAAGGAGGCGGTCGCGGGCCTCGACGGCGTCTCGGTGCACACGGAGGTGGGGGCCGCGCTCGCCGCGCCCGGGGTCGACGCCGTGCTCATCGCCTCGCCGGGTCCGGCACACGAGGAGGCCCTGCTCGCCGCGTTCGCCCGTGGGCTGCCGGTGCTGTGCGAGAAGCCGATGGTCCCCGAGTCCGCCGGAGCGCTGCGCGTGGTGGAGGCGGAGGCGCGGCTGGGCCGCCGGCTGGCGCAGATCGGGTTCATGCGGCGCTACGACGCCGAGTACGGACGGCTCAAGTCCCTGCTGGACGGCGGGCGGCTGGGACGGCCGCTGATGCTGCACTGCACCCACCGCAACGTCGCCTCGCCGCCCGGCTTCACGAGCGCCATGCTGATCGACAGCTCCGTGTCGCACGAGATCGACGCGGCCCGTTGGCTGCTGGGCCAGGAGCTGACCGCGGTCAGCGTCTTCCGGCCCCGGCCCGCCTCGGACGCTCCGCAGGGCCTGCTGGACCCGCAGTTCGTGCTCTTCGAGACCGACGGGGGCGCGCTGGTCGACGTGGAGGTCTTCGTCAACTGCGGCTTCGGCTACCAGGTGCGCTGCGAGGCGGTCTGCGAGGCGGGAAGCGCCCGGATCGGCGAGGAGCACACGATGGCGGTGACGGCCGGGGGCGCCGTCGCCCGGGACGTGCCGCTGGACTACCTCGTACGGTTCGCGGACGCTTACGACCGGGAGGTGCAGGCATGGGTCGACGCGACCCGGCGCGGACAGGCCACCGGCGCGAGCGCCTGGGACGGCTACGCGGCCTCGCTCGTCGCCGAGGCCGGGGTCCGGGCGCTGGAGAGCGGCGGCCGGGAGACCGTCGAGCCGGCCCCGCGCCCGGACCTGTACGCCGGCGTCAGCCGCTGACGCTCGCGGCTCCCGTCTCCAGGTGGCCGGTGAACCGGCGCGACCAGGTGGCGTCGGAATCGACGGTGACCGTGAGGTCGTACCAGCCGTTCTGGTACGCGACCACGTTGAAGAAGTCCTCCGTCGAGGCACCCGCCGCGACCGGGTAGGTCCACGGCCCGTCGCCGCGGTAGTGGTTCGCGGTGATCGTGAACGTCATCGCGGCGGCGGATGAGTTGGTCATCTTCAGCCAGAGGGCCTGCTTGCCGGTGCCGGACTCGACGGCGTAGCGCGCGCTCACCTCGGCGGACCTGCCCGCCTTCGTCGCGTCGCCGCGGAAGCGGCGCAGGAAGCGGTTGGGGCCGGTCATGGTCAGGTCGTACTTGCCGTCGCCGTAGCCCGTGCCGATGTTGAAGGAGTCGGACGCGGTGCCGCCCGCGTCGACCGTGTACTGCCAGGGCGTGGTGTCGCGGTAGGCGTTGGGATGGATCGAGAAGTGGGCCGCCCGGGTGGCCGGGGCGCCCTGGTTGGTCATGGTGAACCAGGCGACGATCCTGCCGCTCGCACCGAACTCCAGGCGCTCCAGGTGGCCGCCGGGCTGATAGGGCAGCGCGCGGGCGGGCCGGGTGCCCGGCTCCTGCGCGGGCAGGGCGTTGGTGGTGGGGACCGGGTTGGGCAGCGGGCCGCAGGTGGCGAAGCCGATGACGCTCGTGGCGGGCAGGGCGACGGCGCCGTACACCGGGTGGGCGAAGTCGAAGACGCCGGTGAGGTCGCCGCTCACCTTGCGGCGCCAGGCGCTGATGTTGGGGCAGGCGGCGGGCTTGCCGAGGGCGGTCGTCCAGGTCTCCAGGAACCGCAGGACCGAGGTGTGTTCGAAGACCTCGGAGGACACCCAGCCGCCGCGGGTCCAGGGCGAGATCACGATCATGGGGACCCGGAAGCCGAAGCCGTACGGGACGCCGTTGAGGAACTCCCCCGCGGTTCCGGCGGGCGGGGCCGGCGGCGGCACGTGGTCGAAGAACCCGTCGTTCTCGTCGTAGTTGAGGAACAGGACGGTGGAGTCGAGGACGTCGGGGTCCGCGGCGAGGGCCTGGTAGACGAGGTGGACGAAGTGGGCGCCGTCGCCGGGCGGAGCATAGGGGTGTTCGGAGAAGGCCTGGTTGGGGACCACCCAGGAGACCTGCGGGAGCGTGCCCGCGACGACGTCGGCCTTGATGGCGGCGGCGATGTCGTCGGGGGTCGAGCCCGTGACGCGGGGGACGGAGGACATGCCGCGGTCGTGGAGCGGGTTGCCCGCCGGGGCGCTCGTGAACGCCTTGAAGTAGGCGCAGCCGTTGTCCCCGTAGTTGTCCTGGGCGTTCTGGTAGACCTTCCAGGTCACCCCGGCGTTCTGGAGCGCCTCGGCGTAGTTCTGCCAGGTCAGTCCGGACTCGTCGCCGCCGTCGTAGCTCGCGGCGTCGACCTTGCCGCTCCACAGGTAGGTGCGGTTGGGACCGGTCGCGCTGAGTGTGGAGCAGAAGTAGGCGTCGCAGACGGTGTAGTTGTCGGCGAGCGCGTAGTGGAAGGGGATGTCGGAGCGGTCCAGGTAGCCGAGGGAGCGGACGTTGCCCACGCCCGACACCCACTTGTCCAGGCGCCCCTTGTTCCAGGCGGCGTGCTGCGAGGACCACGAGTGCGGCAGATCGCCGTTGCACTGCGCGAGGGTCTCGCCGTCCACGCCGCCCGCCGCCGGGGTGGCGCTGAGCTTCCACGGGTACTGGCGGCCGGCGCCGTTCGGCTGGTCGAAGACGGCATGGCCGCCGGCGAGCGTGACACCGCTGCGGTCGTCGAAGCCGCGCACTCCCCTCAACCGCCCGAAGTAGTGGTCGAAACTGCGGTTCTCCTGCATGAGGATCACCACGTGCCGCACGTCGGAGACCGTGCCGGTGGCCGCCGCCCGGGCCGCGGCGGCCGTGCCGGTCCCCGGCCCCATCGCCATGCCCGCCGCCATGGAGGCGCCGAGCCCCACGAAGCCCCTTCGGCTGATCGGTGTCATTCGCCCCGCCCTCGTCGCCGGAGTGCCCGTGCGGCACACCGCGCGCAAGGGTGCACGGGGCGTTCGTCATGGCTCATGCCTCCGCGGTGAGGCGGAGGTGAACAGAAGCGAAAAGCGTTGCCGCGCCGTGGCGCCGCGCGCTCAGGCGGTGCGGAAGAGCTCGCTCAGGCCGTCGTCGACGGCGGCGCCGAGGTCCTCCTCGCCGGGCGCGACGACCGCGTAGGTGCGGATCAGGAAGCGGTGCAGCGCCGGGGTGTCGAACTGGAGCAGGGCCATCCCGTGCGGCGAGTGGAACTCCAGGACCGTACGGGCCCGGCCGCACGGCCAGATGTGCACGTCACCGCCCCCGGCCGGGCCCCGCAGCCCGGCTTCCAGCAGCGTACGGCCGAAGGTCCAGGTGGCCCCCTCACCGTCGAGGGAGACCTCGGGCGGGAAGTCGACGTGCACGGCGAGCGGGTCGGTGGCGGTGTAGCGGAAGACCGCGGGGACGGGCAGCTCCCGCTGCTCGGCGGTGATCAGGCGGCCGTGGCTGGGCTGTTCGACGGTGACGTCCATGGTCGGTCTCCCCCGGATGATCGGCCGGCCGGTCGGCCGGATTGCCGTGTTGTCTTTACGACCCCGCAAGGGGCCTCTGCATTACGCGGAACCGGTAACAATTTGATGTGATCTGCATCACTAGGGGCACGGTCCGCGCACCCGTAGAACAGAAAGGCGTCGAACAGATGAATGCATGCGACTCCCGGCATCCGACACTCCGTCATATCGCGTACGTCGCCTACGACTTGCTACCCGCGTGACGTACGTCATTCCCCCCACCCCACCCCGACAGAAAGACTGTGGCATATGCCAGAAGCACCACCGGATCGGGTGTTGCCGAATCCCTTACACGGAGTCGCGGGCTGTGCAACAGTCGTAACGGTCCTTCCGTCAGCCTTGGTCGTACCGTCCCCGCATCGGAGTGCGTCATGCCGTCCCATCTCTCTGCGGACCGCCCCGCCGCCCAGCCGCCCGGACGCGGCTCGGTCGACGCGCTGATATCGCAGACGCGGCGGCTCAAGGGCGAAGTCGACGCCGTACGACGGGACGCACCGGCCGACGGCTCCCACCCGGAGGGACGCTGGCAGCGCGCACTGTACGACCTGGCGCTGCACCAACTCAACGATCTCGACGAACACTTGGCGCAACTGCGGGACGGTCCGCCGCCCGCACCGGTGACGCCCGAGACCGTGCCCCTCCCCGCACCCGCCCCGGCCACGCCCACACCCGACGCGCTGCTCAGCCGGGTCGGCAGCGCGGAGTGGAACCTGCTGACGGACGAGGCCAGTTGGTCCGGCGAGCTGTACCAGATCCTCGGCCGGGACCCCGGCGCCGCCCCACTCACCCTCGACGAACTGCCGTCCCTGGTCCTCGACGAGGACCGGCCGATGCTGACGGCGATGGTCACGGACTGCCTCGTCGACGCCAAACCCATCGACGGGGAGTTCCGGGTCGTGCGCCCGGACGGCGACGTCCGGACCGTACACATGATGGGCGAACCCGTGCTCGACGCCGACGGCGGCACCGTCTCGATGTGGGCCGTGCTGCGCGACGTCAGCGAACTGCGGCGCAGTCAACGGGCGGTGAGCGAGACCCGTGACTCGCTCCAGCGCCACCGGCACCGCGCGCAGACCGAGCACCGGCTCGCGGTCGAGCTCCAGGAGGCCGTGCTGCCACCGTGGCGCGGCTCCCTGCGGCTCCCGCGCCAGGGTCCCCGGTCGCTGGACCTGGCGGCCCACTACCTGCCCGCGTCGGCCGGCACCCAGATCGGCGGCGACTGGTACGACGCCCTCGAACTGCGCGACGGCGAGACCCTGCTGAGCGTCGGCGACCTCACCGGACACGGGCCGGCCGTCACCTCCGGCATGGCGATGCTGCTGGGCGCCCTGCGCGGAATGGCGATGGCCGGCACCGAGCCCGCCCGACTGATGACCCTGCTCAACCGGTTGCTCGACGCCTCCGTGCAGCCCGCCCTGGGCAGCGCGATCTGCTGCCGCTACCGGCCCGCGACCCGCACCCTGTGCTGGGCCCAGGCCGGACACCCCGCCCCGCTGCTGTACCGCGGCGGAACGGGGCGCAGGCTCGACACCCCCGACGGCATGCTGCTCGGCGCCGCCTCGGGTGCCGCCTACGGACAGGCCGAAGAGACCCTCGAGGTCGGCGACCTGCTCCTGCTGCACACCGAGGGACTGGTACCCGGTCACAGCCGGACGAGCGCCGTGGACCGACTCCTCGACCTGGCCCCGCGTTTCGGCCGGGCGCGCACCGCACAGGACTGCGTACGCACGGTCGTGGAGGAGTTCGGCCTGACCGAACGGCAGGGCGACGGGTGCGTTCTGCTGGCCAGGGTGGCCTCGTAGACCCCTAGACCCGGGTGCTGTCGACGCGCTTCGCCGGTTTCGGCAGCGCCAGTCGGATCTCCTCCCGCAATTCGTGGATCTTCGGGTAGCTGGCGTACTCGGCGGTGAGCCGGTACATCTCGCGCAGCCGGTCCCAGGTGCGGTGCGAGGAGTTCGAGCCCATCGACACCAGCGCGAGCCGGGCATAGCGGTCCGCCTGTTCGGGGTCGTCCGCGATGAAGCAGGCGGAGGCCATGGAGAGGAAGTCGAAGATCTTCGACCGCTGCCGTCCGTCGACGCGCAGGGCCAGGGCTTTCTCCGCGTAGTGCTGGGCGTGCGCGGCCGCTCCCGGGTCGTGCTCGGCCAGCGTGCGGTAGGCCAGGGCCTGCATGCCGTACAGATCCTCCTCCTTGAACATCTGCATCCAGTCCGGCGGTTCCACGTCGGCCTTGTCGGAGACGAAGAGGTCCTCCGCCCGTCCGAGGGTGCGGCGCATCGCCTGGCCCTTGCCCATCGAGGCCTGCGCCCAGGCCTCCACGGTGCAGAGCATCGCCCTGGTACGCGGCAGCACCTGCTCGCCTGCCCCGGACTTGGCGAGCTTCATCAGGTCCAGGGCGTCGTCGGGCCGGCCGAGGTGCACCATCTGGCGGGCCGCCCGGGAGAGCGCCTCCCCGGCGCGCGGCCGGTCACCACCCTCGCGTGCGGCGTGGGCGGCGATCAGGAAGTACTTCTGGGCCGTGGGCTCCAGGCCGACGTCGTGCGACATCCAGCCCGCGAGTACGGCGAGGTTGGCGGCGACGCCCCACAGGCGCCGCTGGAGGTGGGACGGGTGGTGGTAGGCGAGCATGCCGCCCACCTCGTTGAGCTGGCCCACCACGGCCTTGCGTTGCAGGCCGCCACCGCGGGCCGCGTCCCAGGCCCGGAACACCTCGACGGAGCGCTCCAGCTCCTCCACCTCCTGCGCCCCGACGGGGGCGGCCTCGTAGCGGTCGAACCCGGCGGGGTCGGCGTGCAGGGGGTTGTCGAAGTGGGGAGCGTCGGCGGAGAGGGTCGGATCGGTGTGCAGCCAGTCGTGCATGGCGCTGCTGAGGGCGGATCCGGCGGCGAGCGCGGCACCCGCGCCCACCAAGCCGCGTCGGTTGAGCATGAGGTCCATTCCCGTGAATTCGGTGAGGACCGCGGCAGTCCGCTCGGGCGCCCACGGCACACCGTCGGGATGCTCCACACTCCCGGCGGCGCCCTGCCGTTTCCCCGCACGCCCGTGCCGGACCAGACCTAGGTCCTCGATGGTCACGACACGGCCGAGACGCTCGGTGAACAGGGCTGCCAGCACCCGCGGCACCGGATCGCGCGGGATCTCTCCCACGTCGATCCACCGCCGCACCCGGGAGGTGTCGGTCGACAGTTGGGGGTGGCCCATGGCCGCCGCCTGCCGGTTGACCAGCCTCGCGAGTTCACCCTTGGACCAGCCGGCCAGGCCGAACAGGTCGGAAAGGCGGGTGTTGGGTTCTCCGCTCACGTCAAGCCCCCAGGTTCTCGGCTGAGTTGACAGTAGCCCGGTGAGAGTTGCCGGGCGACTATTCGCCAGGCTTCGCCAGGGTGCGCCAGATGGTGTGCCACTGGGCGACGGGTGTCAGGTAGGAAAGCGCCACCCCGACCCGGTCGCCGAGGGACATTCCCCAGGGTGCACCCGGGCAGCCGGGCGGGGCAGCGCATTGACGTCGCAGGCACACGAAGGGATCTGTTTCGCCCATGTACACAGCATCGTCCTCCGTGTCCGCTCCGCCCCGGCCTCTGCACTCCCGCCCGGGCGGCAGCGGCCCCTACCTCGACCCCGCGCGGTCGACGGCGGCCCCCGTCATCGGGACGGCCCGGCCGCGGCGCGCCCCGGGTGTCGCGCCCCAACCGCTCAGCGGGAGAATCGACTTGTCCGGCCCTCAGGGCGCCCAGCTGCGCGCGGCGATCGCGTCGGTGCACCGGATCTGCCCGGAGTTCGCCCCGGTGCAGGTGCTGCGCCGCAGCGGGCGCTCGGTGCTCCTCGTCGGCACGACGGGACGCAGCACGGCCGTCGCCAAGTGCTTACTGGATCAATCCCCCGTGTGGGCCGAGCGGTACCGGCACGAAATAGCGGCGTACCGCACGTTCGTCCGGCACCGCCCCCCGGTGCGGGCGCCGAGGCTGATCGCGGCGGACCCGGACAACTGCACCCTCGTGATCGAGCGGATGCCCGGACGGGTGGCGGCCCTCCAGCGGCACCCGGTCGAGGCCCCGCCGCGGACCGACATCCGCACGGCGCTCGGCGCGATCTGCCGGCTCAACGCCTGGCGTCCGCCGGCCGGCACGTTCGACGCGCCGCTCGACTACGCGGCCCGCATCTCCCGGTACCACGAGCTGGGACTGCTCACCGACCGGGACATGGGAGACCTCCAGAAGCTGCTGCACGGCATCTCGCTCGCCGCGGGACGCCAGGGCATGGGTCAGTTCTGCCACGGTGACGCGCTGCTCTCCAACATCCTGCTCTCACCGGCCGGTCCAGTGCTGGTGGACTGGGAGCACGCGGGCTGGTACCTGCCGGGCTACGACCTGGCGACGCTGTGGTCGGTGCTCGGGGACGCGCCGGTGGCCCGTCGGCAGATCAGCCAGATCGCCCAGACCGCGGGACCGGCGTCACGGGACGCGTTCCTGGTGAACCTGATGCTCGTCCTGACCCGTGAGATCCGTACCTACGAGACGGCCGTGCAGCGTTCGCTGCACGAGGCGGCCCCGGCGGCACCGGGAGCGTCCTCCCAGGGCGCCCCGCCGTCCGGCGAGGAACAGCGGCTGCTGCTGCGGCGACTGCACGACGACTGCCAGTTGGCCCGGCGGGCCGTACGCGCGGCGGTCGGCACCCGCTGACACGGACGACGGTCCGAGGTGCGCGCCAGGCCGACCGGCGCACACCTCGGACTTCGTCGTCCCCGGCGGCAGGGACCACGGACCTCCACCACCTCCGGCCGCGCACACCACGGACCTTCACCACCTCCAGCCGCGCACACCACGGACCCTCGCCACCTCCAGCCGCGCACACCACGGACCCTCGCCACCTCCAGCCGCGCACACCACGGACCCTCGCCACCTCCAGCCGCGCACACCACGGACCTTCACCACCTCCAGCCGCGCACACCACGGACCCTCGCCACCTCCAGCCGCGCACACCACGGACCCTCGCCACTCCGGCCACACGGCACCACGGACCCTCGTCGTCTCCGCCCGTGCGCAGCACGGCCATTGGTGTACGCCACTGACGCCCCGCAGGCCCGCGGGCCGCCGCCACGAAACTCCCCGCTCCCCACGCTGACATGGGAAATAGCCTCCCACTGGGCATGATTGACGGATCGTCGTCGAGCCGGTAGCACTGACACGCCCGGCCCCGCACGGCTCATCGCGCTCGACTGTCCCAGGAGGCTGCATTGCGAGGATCCACCGACCCCAACCGAGCCTCCGGGCACAGACGCGCACGCAGGACCGCGGGTGCCGTGGCCTCCGCGGCACTGCTGCTGCCGCTGCTCGGCGCGGCCCCGTCCGCCGGCTCCACCGACCCCATGGGGAGCCTTCAGCAGGCGTTCGCCGACGCGTCCGCCGAGTACCACGTGCCGCAGAGCGTCCTGCTCGGCGTCTCCTACCTCCAGTCCCGCTGGGACGCGCACGCGGGGGCGCCGAGCGTCACCGGCGGGTACGGCCCGATGCATCTCACCGACGCCCGCACCGCGCTCGCGCGCACACCGCACCACAGCGAGGGCACGGAGGACGCGCGCGGCGACAGCACCCGTCCGGCCCTGGTCCCGAAGACGGAGGTGCCCAGCACCGCGGAACTCCCCGATCGGCTCAAGACGCTGTCGAAGGCCGCGGGGCTGACCGGGCTGAGCGCCGAGAAGCTGCGCACCGACCCCGCCGCCAACGTGGCGGGCGGCGCGGCGCTGCTCGTCGCCGCCCAGCAGGACCTGGGCGAACCGCTGAGTGCCGATCCGGCCGCCTGGTACGGGGCGGTGGCCCGCTTCTCGGGCGCGGACGACACCTCGACGGCTGCGGCGTACGCGAACGACGTGTTCGACGTGCTGCGCGGCGGCGAGCAGCGCACCACGGACGCCGGGCAGGTGGTCTCCCTGGCGGCGCAGCCCGCGCTCGCCCCGGACACCGCGCAGCTGGGGCGGACCGGACTGCGCAAGGCGGCCGCCGACGGCACGGAGTGCCCGAAGTCGGTGTCCTGCGAGTGGATCCCGGCTCCGTACGAGGAGTTCGGGGACAACGACTACGGCAACCACGACCTGGGTGACAGGCCGGCGTCGCAGGGCATCCGGTACATCGTCATCCACGACACCGAGGGCGCCTGGGACGGGGTCCTCAACCTGGTCCAGGACCCGACCTACGTGTCGTGGAACTACACGCTGCGCTCCACCGACGGCCACATCGCCCAGCATGTGAAGGCGAAGGACGTGGCCTGGCACGCGGGCAACTGGTACGTCAACGCCAAGTCGGTCGGCCTGGAGCACGAGGGCTTCCTCGCCTCGCCGGACGCCTGGTACACGGAGGCGATGTACCGCTCGTCGGCGCGTCTGGTGAAGTACCTCGCCAGGAAGTACGACATCCCGCTGGACCGGCAGCACATCCTCGGGCACGAAAACGTGCCCGGTCCGACCACGTCGACCATCCCCGGCATGCACACCGACCCGGGCCCCTACTGGGACTGGCGCCACTACTTCGAGCTGCTCGACCACCCCTTCGAGCGCACCGCCGGGAAGAACGGCGGCCTGGTGACGATCCTCCCCCGCTACGCGGCGAACCAGCCGGTGTACACGGGGTGCGTCACCTCGGGGGAGCCGTGCGCGCCCCATGGCTCCAGTGAGGTCCGGCTGTACTCCGACCACGACACCGGCTCGCCGCTGATCAAGGACATCGGTCTGGGGACGACCCCGACCACCGGGGTGAACGATCTGTCCTCACGGGTGTCCACCGGCCAGCGGTACGCGGTCGCCGACCGCTGGGGTGACTGGACGGCGATCTGGTACCTGGGCCAGAAGGCCTGGTTCCAGAACCCGAAGAAGCAGCCGACCGCGGTGAACGCGGCCGGCCTGGTGATCACGCCGAAGGACGGTCTGGACAGCATCCCCGTGTACGGACGGGCCTACCCGGAGGCGACGGCCTATCCGGCGGGTGTGCCCGCCCAGGCGGTGTCGCCGCTGCCGTACAAGGTGCTCGCCGGCCAGCGGTACGCGGTCGGCGACAAGGTGCCGGGCGAGTACTACTACGCGGTCACCTTCACCACCGACTCGCACAAGGTGGTCGTGGGCACGGATCTGTACTACGAGATCCAGTACGGCCACCGGGTGGAGTTCGTGCGCGCCGCCGATGTCCGGGTGGTGCGCTCGGCCCGCTAGCGGGCCGGCCGCCTCAGCCCTGCTGGAAAAGCTCCGCCGGGAGCGGCTTCAGCAGGGCGTAGAGGTCGTCCGTGATGGGGCGGTCCCAGGCGGCGATGGTCACCAGCACGTTGTCGCTGCGGTCGAACTGGACGCAGGCGATCCGGCCCTCCGACAGCTTCAGACGGCGCACGATCAGCAGGTTGTCACCCTGCATCACGGGCATGTCCTCGGTGCCGACCACGGTCACCTCCTCGTCGTTCTCCAGTGCGAGCAGCAGCTGGGCGACCTCGAAGGGGACCTCTCCCTCGGCGATCTCACGGGCCGGGGAGCCCTCGGGCAGGTTGCCGATGATCATCGCGGGGCCGCGACCGCCGAAAAGGTCGTAGCGCAGGAAGACGCCCTGGCAGCTGCCGTCGGGGGCGGGCAGCAGGCCCGCGCCCAGATTGCCGGGCCAGTCGCCCGGATCCATGGCCAGGACGTCGAAGTCGGGCCCGGCGGGAGTGGCGCTACGGCGGCGGAGGAACGACATGCGGCCATGGTACGTGCCCGGGGGTGTTCGGCGACGTGCGGGCGCCGTGTTCCAGGTGGCGGCCGAGCCGCTCGGCGGCCTGCCGTCCCCGGCCGGACCGGGCCGATCGGCCGGCGGCGTTCGCCGCCGGGACCGGCGGGTACGTCCCGGGGCACCGTGATCCGTTCGGGTGCCGCCGGGTCCGGCGCGGCCGGTCCTCACTCCGGCAGGTGGTCGGCCAGCGCGGCGGGCAGTCCCGTACGGTCGGTGCCGATCTTGCGGCAGACGGCCGAGAGCAGACGTACGACGGTCTGCTCGTCGGTGTGCAGCTCCCTGGCGATCTCGTGGTCCTCGCCGCCGTGGGCGGCCAGTGTCGCCGCGGCGCGTTCACGGGCGGTGAGGGTGTCGGTCTCGGCGGTGTGCAGCGGGCGGGGGCGCAGTCCGTTGGCGGCGAGCACGTCGCGGGCCTCCGCGGCGAGGCCGTCGGCACCGCACTGCACGGCCGTGTCGAGGCCGCGGTAGAGGTGCTCGGCGGCTTCTTCGGCGCGGCCGGCGCGGTAGAGCTCGGTGCCGAGGGCGACCAGCGCGCAGGCGAGCTCGTAGGCGGCCGGGGAGCGCTCCAGGTGGGCCACGGACTCCTCGAGGTACTTGACCCGGGCGGAACCCGAGGAGACCTCGGCGGCGATGCGCAGCGCCTGGCCGATCGTGGACGGAGCGCCGAACTGGCGGGCGCGGGTGAGTGCTTCGAGGGCGGTGGCGACGGCGCGCTCGGGGGCGTCGTGGCTCTCGGCCCGGGCGAGGTGGAGCTGCCAGGGGCACCAGGCGGGGTTGCGGATGCCGCGCGGTTCCAGGCGGCGGCCCGCCGCGGACAGTTCGGCCGCGGCCTCCTTGGCCAGGCCGCGCGCGAGCAGCAGTTCGCCGTGCACGGTCTGGGAGTCGGGGAAGACGACGGCGGCCGGGAAGGGCGCCGAGAAACAGTGCTCGTCGGCGGTCTGCGCGGCCTCGGCGACCCGGCCGCGGGCGATCAGGACCTCGATGAGGATACCGACCGCGTACCAGTGGGCGGGGGTGTCGGGGCCGACGCGCTGGGCGAGCCGCAGGCCGGCGCGGACGAAGTCCTCGGCCTCGGCGAGCCGGCCGCGCCGGTAGCGGACGTAGGCGAGGAGGGTGTAGGCGAAGGAGAGGTGGGCGCCGCGCCAGCCCTGGCGTTCGTAGTCGGCGATGCCGGCGGCGAAGAGTTCCTCGGTGCGGCCCGGCCGGTCCGCGTACATGAAGGCGAGGGCGACCAGGACGGGCACCTCGAAGCCGCGGTCGGGTTCGGCCCAGCGGAGGCCGCCGTCCAGGGCGCGTTCGGCGTGCTGGAGAGCGACGTGGGCGGGTTCGCCGCGCTGGATCGCGTCCCAGGTGCGCAGCCCGATGATGTAGCGCTCGGTGAGGTCGCGGCCCTTGAGCCGGTCGGCGAGCCGGCTGAGGCGGCGGGAGCGCGCCGGGTGGTCGGGTTCGTCGGCGCGGAAGGCGTCCCACATGAACTCCTCCGCGACCATCCGCAGCCTGACCCGGGCGTCGTCGGTGACGCGGATCTCGCGGGCCAGGGTCTCGGTGGCCTCGGCGAGGCGGTCGCTGTGGGCGAGGACCTGGGAGAGGCGGTAGACGATGTGGTGGCGCAGCTCCGGGTCGGCGATCGGCTCCTCCAGCGCGGCGCGCAGATGGTTGACGGTGGTCGCCGGTTCGGTGAGCAGGGAGGCGCAGCCGAGTTCGTAGAGGATGGCGGCGCGGTCCTCGGCGGTCGGGGGTTCGCGCAGAGCGCGGGCGAGGTAGCTGCGGGCGGCGTCGGGGGCGCCGGCCCGGAGGGTCTCGCCGGCGGCGGCGCGCAGTTGGTGGACGACCCAGGGGTCGCCGTCGGGGTGGGTCTCCAGGAGGTGGCGGGCGGCGGCCGCGGCGCCGAGTCCGGCATCGACGACGCACCAGGCGGCCTGGCCGTGCAGGGCGACGCGGAACCCGGCGGGGATGTTGCGGTAGACGGCGGTGGCGATCAGCGGGTGGACGAACTCCAGGGTGCTCTCGCCGGTGAGGATGCGGGCGCCGCGCAGGGCGTCGGCGGCGTCGGCGGCCTCTTCGTGGCCGAGTCCGGCGACGGCGGCGGCGAGGGCGATGGGGATCTCGGTGCCGAGGACGGCGCAGGCCCAGGCGAAACGTACGGTGGAGGTGCCGAGGCGTTCGATCCGGGCGATCAGGCCGCTGCCCTTGGCGGCCGCGGCGAGGTCGCGCAGCAGGTGGGCGCCGTCCTCGGTCGGGGTGAGTCCGCGGTCGCGCACCTTGGCCGTCAGCTCGACGGTCTCGAACGGGTTGCCCGCGGTGACGGCCCAGCACTCGCGGCAGAACGCGTCGTCGGCGTGGCCGCCGACCGCCTCGCGCACCAGCCGGGCGACGGCGCCGGCGCTCAACGGCTCCAGGTCGATGGGGCGTGAGCCGGCCCGGCCCGGCAGCCGTCGGAACGACTCGGCGTGGTCGGGGAGTTCGTCGGGCCGGTAGGCGACGACGACCAGCAGCGGGAGTTCCTCGGCGCGGGGGGCGAACGCGGCCAGCCAGCCCAGGGATTCAGGGTCGGCCCAGTGCGCGTCGTCGAGAAGCAGGACCATGGGGGCGCGCCGGACCACGAGGTGGGTGAGCACCCAGTCCAGCCCGTCGCGCAGGCCCTGCTGGTCGGGCGGGGCGCCCTCGGTCGGGGCGCAGATGCCGAGTGCGGGGCCGACGATGTCGTACCAACTGCCCAGCGAGGAGCGTAGTTCGGACTCCGAAGCGCCCGCGAACTGGGGCTGGAGGAGCTGGCGGGCGACGTGGAAGGCGACACGCTGTTCCTGGTCGCCGCCGCGGGCGGAGAGCACGGTGCAGCCGCGGGCGTCGGCGCGGCGGCGTACCTCGCCCAGGAGGGTGGTCTTGCCTATGCCGGCGTGTCCGGCGAAGGCGAGCAGGGCGCCGCGCGGCCGGTCGGACGGTTCGGCGCCGTCCGCGCGCAGGCCGGTCAGTTCGCTCAACGCCTCGTCGGCGGCGGCGAGTTCGCTCTCACGCTCGAAGAGGGTCCTTCTGCCGCGTGCGTGGTACTGCCCCATGGTGCACCCCCTGTCACGGTGACCCACTCGCGCGGGGAGCGGACGGGCACCATGACCTACAGGCAGCTCAGCGTACGCCTTGCGAGGGGTGTGCGACCCAGCCTTGGGCGTTACCGGTCGAAGGCGTTCGGTCGTCCGGCCGGTGCCGTTCGTGGTGGCGGGCTACGCGGGCGCGGTTGCCGCAGGACGGCTTGCACCATTCCTGGCGCGGGTGCTCCTTGAGGAAGTAGCGCACACAGCGCGGCGCGTGACAGGCGCGCAGCCGTTGCCGGTCGGGACCTGCGAGGAAGGCGATCGCGGCTCCGGCGAGCGCCGCAGTGAGGTCCCCCCGCGCCACCGCGGCCGGGCGGCGCACGAAGGGGTCGGTGTCCTCGGGCCAGTGCAGGACGGGCACGGTGGGCATCCGCGCGGCGGCGGTGTTCAGGCGTTCCAGCGCCTCGGGCACGGGCAGGAGCCGGGCGGCGTCGGCGGGGCTCGGCTCGCCCGGCCGCACGGCGTGGGCGAAGAGCGCGCGGACGGCGGCGCGCAGGTCGCGTACGGCGGCCAGGGCGGGCGCGTCGGCGACGAAGCCGGCGGTGTCCGGGACGGCGCCGGGGTGGGCACGGACCCAGGTGGTGAGACCGGCGGGGTCGGTCAGGTCGTCGGCGATCCCGCCCTTGCCGTCGTGCCTGATGGTGAGCGCGAGATCGAGGGCGAGCGCGGTGTCCCCGTTGGGCGAGTCCTGCATACGGCTAATGATATGTCCACCTTCTTTCCATTAGGACGCCGAGAAGCTCGCCGGCTGTCCCTCGGAACGGCGGGGAAGCCACCGACTGTCCCTCGGAACGGCGGGGAAGCCACCGACTGTCCCTCGGAACGGCGGGGAAGCCACCAGCTGTCCCTCGGAACGGCGGGGAAGCTCGTCGCGGGACGGGCGGGCGTCATCCGTCCGCGGGCGTGGGCGGCACCACCGCGATCGGGCTCGCCGCGTGCAGCAGCACGGCGTGGGCGACGGAGCCCGGCATGCGGGCGGGAGCGAGCAGCCGGCGGGGATGGCGCCCCACGACGACGAGGTCGGCGTCCTTCGAGGCCGCGACGAGGTGGCCGGCCGCGTGCCCGGGGGCACATAGGGCTCGGCGTGGACGCCGGGGTGCCGTTCACGGAACGGGGCGAGGAAGCCCTCGGCGAGGGCGCGGGTCTCGTTCTCGAGGGCGTCCTGGTCGATCGCCGTGGGCACGAACTCGCCGGGGCCCGCCCAGGTCTGGATGGGCCACGGGTAGGCGGCGACGACTTGCAGGCGCGCGCCGCGCAGCGCCGCCTCGGTGAAGGCGAGTTCGAGGGTGGCGTCGTCGGGGCCGTCCACGTTGAGGCCGACGACCACGCGGGGCCCGGGTGCGGCGGGCGGCGCGTCGTCGACCTCGCGGCCGGGCCGGGGCACCACGACGACCGGGCACTCGGCGTCCCGGGCGGCGGCCGTGCCGTTGGAGCCGAGCAGCAGACGGGCGAAGCCGCCGCGCCCCCGGGAGCCGAGCACCAGGAGCTGCGCGGCGGCGCCGAGTTCGGGCAGCGTGGCGCCCGGGGCGCCGTCGACGGCGACGAACTCCGCCGTCACCAGGTCGGCGCGTCCGGCCGGCCGCTCCCGGACCCGGCCGAGCACCGGGTCGTCGGCCGCGGGCGGTGGTGCGGGCGCCGGGACCGCGGGCGGCACCCATGCGGCGTACTGCCGCACATGGACCACCCGCAGCGGCGCCGTACGCCTGCGGGCGGCGTCGACGGCCCACTCCAGGGCGCGCAGGCTGTCGTCTTAGCCGTCCACCGCCGTGATGACCGGCAGGGCGCTCATGGTTCCTCACCTCCGGAATACGACCTTCCCGTTCCTGGGGTCAGCCTGGCTCAGGCATCGGCCCCAGGACCGTGTTCGAGGTCGCGTGTCCGGAAAAGACGGGCGTGACACGCCCGGATCGGCCCGCGGTTCACCGCCGGCGGCTCACGTGAGGTCGAACTCCCCTTCCCGTGCGCCCGACACGAACGCGCCCCATTCCGCCGGTGTGAAGATCAGGGACGGGCTCTGAGGGCGGCCGCTGTTGCGCATCGCGATGAATCCCTCGACAAAAGCGATCTGAACATCCCCCCGGCCTCGGCTGCTGGACTGCCACTCGGCGTTGCTGAGGTCCAGCTCCGGCTTGTCCCAGCTCGTGAGCGGCTGCTGCTGGATGGTGCTCTCGGCCACGTCCGTGCTCCTCCCGATTCGTCGTCCGCGGGCCAGCCTAGCGATCGGTTCCTACCGCCGACAGGCCACGTGAGGGGGACCTTTCGGGAGGCCGTCACGGGGTGCGTCCGCACGCGCTCTCAGGCGTCCGGGGGCTGTGCTCCCACGAGCCACATGGAGAAGAACTGGGAGCCTCCCCCGTAGGCGTGCCCGAGCACCCGGCGAGCCCGTTCCACCTGGTGTTCCCCGGCCTGTCCGCGCACCTGGAGCGCCGCCTCGGCGAAGCGGATCATGCCGGAGGCGCCGATGGGGTTGGACGACAGCACCCCGCCGGACATGTTCACCGGCAGGTCCCCGTCCAGTTCGGTGACCCCCGACTCGGTGAGCTTCCAGCCCCCGCCCTCCTCGGCGAAGCCGAGGTTCTCCAGCCACATGGGTTCGTACCAGGAGAACGGCACGTACATCTCGACGGCGTCGATGTCCCGCCGCGGGTCGGCGATCCCGGCCTGCCGGTAGACGTCCGCGGCGCAGTCGCGTCCGGCCCTCGGCGAGACCGCGTCCTTGCCGGCGAAGAGGGTCGGTTCGCTGCGCATCGCACCGCCTAGCATCCAGGCCGGCGGGTGCGGCGCGCGCGCCGCACCCGCCCGGTCGGTGAGGACCATCGCGCAGGCGCCGTCGGAGGACGGGCAGGTCTCCGAGTAGCGGATCGGGTCCCACAGCATCGGCGAGGCCTGGACCTTCTCCAGGGTGATGTCGTGCTCGTGCAGATGGGCGTAGGGGTTCTTCAGCGCGTTGCGCCGGTCCTTGTAGGCGACCAGGGAGCCGACCGTGTCGGGTGCTCCGCTGCGCCGCATGTAGGCCCGTACGTGCGGGGCGAAGAAGCCGCCCGCCCCGGCCAGCAACGGCTGCTGGAACGGGATCGGCAAGGACAGGCCCCACATGGCGTTCGACTCGGACTGCTTCTCGAAGGCGAGGGTCAGTACGGTGCCGTGCACCCGGGCCGCGACCAGGTTGGCGGCGACGAGCGCGGTGGACCCGCCGACCGAACCGGCCGTGTGCACGCGCAACATGGGCTTGCCGACCGCGCCGAGCGCGTCGGCGAGGTACAGCTCGGGCATCATGACGCCCTCGAAGAAGTCGGGCGCCTTGCCGATGACGACGGCGTCGATGTCGGCCCAGGTCAACTCCGCGTCGTCGAGGGCGCGTCGGGCGGCCTCGCGGACGAGCCCGGCGATCGACACGTCCCGTCGGGCCGCCACGTGCTTGGTCTGGCCGATCCCCACGACGGCCACGGGTTCCTTGCTCATCGTGGATCCCCTTCGAGTACGGCGACCAGGTTCTGTTGCAGACAGGGGCCGGAGGTGGCGTGGGCGAGGGCCCGGTCGGAGTCGCCCCGGTGGATCCGGGCGGCGGCCTCGCCGATGCGGATGAGCCCGGCGGCCATCATCGGGTTGGCGGCGAGCGCTCCGCCGGAGGGGTTGACGCGCACGTCGTCGCCGAGTCGCAGCGCCTTGCGCAGCACGACCTCCTGTGCGGTGAACGGCGCATGCAACTCGGCTGTGTCCACGGGCCGTTCGAAGGCGCCGGCCCGCTCGGCGGCCAGCCGGGCGGACGGGGAGTCGGTCAGGTCGCGCACCCCCAGACCGTGCGCCTCGATGCGGTGGTCGATGCCGCGGATCCAGGCGGGCCGCGGGCACAGCCGCCTGGCCCGCTCCCCCGCCGCCAGGATCACGGCGGCGGCGCCGTCTCCGACGGGCGGGCAGTCGCCGGTGTGCAGCGGCCGTACGGCGTAGTCCCCGTGCGGTACCGAACCCCGCAGCTGGGCGTGGGGGTTGGCGGTGGCGGCCGTTCTGTTGCGGGCGGCCACGGCGGCGAGGGCGGGCTCGTCGGTGTCCCCCGCGTCGATGAGCGCCTGCGCCTGGAGCGCGGCCAGGGCCACGGCGTCGGGCCACAGGGGGGCGACGTAATAGGGGTCGAGCTGCCGGGTCAGCACGTCGCGCAGGGAACCGGGCGAGGATTTGCCGTACGCGTAGACCAGGGCCGTGTCCGCGTCGCCGCTGAGCAGCTTGGTCCACGCCTCGTACAGCGCCCACGCGCCGTCCATCTCGACGTGCGACTCGGAGATGGGGGGCCAGGCGCCGACCCCGTCGAGGGCGAGCGTGAAGGAGAAGGCGCGGCCGGCCAGATAGTCGCTGGAACCGGAGCAGGTGAAGTCGATGTCGGCGGTCTTCAGACCGGTCCGGTCGAGTACCTCGTGCAGGACCGGCATGAGCATCTCGACCTCGGAGAGCTCGTCGGTGGTGCGCCGGTGGTCGGTCTGGGCGAAGGCGACGACGGCTGTCTCGCGGGCCGCCGGGGCTTGTGCGCGCGTCACAGCAGCTCCTTGTACGTGTCGTAGTCCGCGTCGGGTTCGCCGGTGGGACGGTAGTGGTCGGGGTGGAGGGCGCCGGGGGTCCATACGGGTTCGACGCGCAGGCCCATGCGCACCTGGTCGTAGGGGATGCCGCCGATACGGCCGTGCAGCGCGAGGCCGGCGCCGTCGAGGGCGATGTGGGCGTAGACGTAAGGGACCTCGATGTCGAGATTCTTCGCCTTTATGTTGACGATGCAGAAGGTGGTGACGGTGCCGCGCGGGCCGACCTCCACCTGTTCGGTGGTGGCGACACCGCAGGTGGGGCAGGCGCCCCGGGGCGGGACGTACACCTTCCGGCAGGACGGGCAGCGCTCGCCGACGGTCCGCTGCCGGGCGAGCGCGCCGAGGTGGGCGGACTGGGCGCGGCCGGGCGAGTAGGTGTAGTCGAGGCGGGCGGGGGCGACGACGCGGGTGACCGCGTCCTCGAACGCGCCGCTGTTTCCGCTCGGCCGGTGCGCCTCGCCGTCGTACGGTTCGAAGCAGGCGATGTCCGTGATGGTGCCGGTGCGTTCGGCGGCCCAGCGGATCCGGACCCGCAGGCCGGTGCGGACGGCGTCGGGGCCGGGGGCGTCCAGGGCGTGCAGAAGGGCGGTGTCGGCGCCGTCGAGGCGGACCAGGGCCCAGGCGAAGGGGGTGTCGAGGGGCTGGCCGCGGCGGGGGGCGTGGTTCCAGGCCCAGGTGGTGACCGTGCCGGTGGCGGCGACTTCGACGAGGTCGCGGATCTCGTCGGCGGTGACGGGGTCGTACTCGACGGGCGGCACGAGGACGCGGCCGTCGCCGGTGCGCACCCCGAGGACGACGCGTTCGCGCAGGCCGGTCAGGAAGGCGCTCTGGACCGGGCCGAGGGAGCGGGTGAAGGGGAACTCGACGACGAGCGGGGCTTTGAGGACTTCGGGCATGGCGGCTCTCTCTCCTCGGGGCGGGTCGGGCGCGGGTCAGGCGCGCCTGTAGACGGGCGGCCGCTTCTCCGCGAAGGCGCGGGCGCCCTCCTTGGCGTCGGCGGTGTCGAACACCGGCCAGCCGCGCTTCAGTTCGGCCGCGAGACCGTCGGTCTCCGACAGCTCGGCCGTCTCGTACACCGACGCCTTGACGGCCTCGACGGCCAGCGGGCCGCAGGAGTTGACGAGTTCGGCGATCTCCAGGGCCTTCGTCAGCGCCGTGCCGTCGGGGACGACGTGGCCGATCAGACCGACTCCGGCCGCCTCCCGGGCGCTGTAGGGGCGGCCGGTGAGCAGCATCTCCAGGGCGTGGGTGCGGGGGATCTGGCGTTGCAGCCGGACGGTGGAGCCGCCGATGGGGAACAGGCCCCTTCTGACCTCGAAGAGTCCGAAGGTCGCGGACTCGCCGGCCACCCGGATGTCGGTGCCCTGGAGGATCTCCGTGCCGCCCGCGACGCAGTACCCCTCGACGGCGGCGATCACCGGCTTGCGCGGGCGGTGGTGGCGCAGCATCGCCTTCCAGTGCAGGTCGGGGTCGGCCCGGAGCCGGTCGCGGTGACGCTCGCCGTCCATGCCCTGACCGGCCAGGGCCTTCAGGTCCATGCCGGCGCAGAAGGCACCGCCGGCGCCGGTGAGCACGACCGAGCGGACGGAGTCGTCCGCGTCGGCCTCGATCCAGCCGTCGTACAGGCCGACGAGCATCCCCAGCGAGAGCGCGTTCCTGGCCTCCGGCCGGTTGAGCGTGAGCACCAGTGTGGCGCCTTCGCGCCGCACGGTGAGGTGTTCGGTTCCACCCATCGCCCATCTCCCCTCTCGAAGAACGAGAACAGGTTGCAGTAGGCGGGGAGGCACTTCAAGGGTTTTCTGACAGACAGTCAGATTTATTCGCGCGGACCCTTCCCAGTTGTCGCGCCGTTTGCTCTGATGACCGGCGAACCGTCGGATGCCAGGCACGCCCGGGGTCAGGAGGAACGGTGGAGTACAACCTTGCCGACCTGTTCGAGTCGGTCGTCGACGTGGTGCCGGACCGCGAGGCGCTGGTGTACGTCGACCACCCCGGCACGGGCGCGCAGCGGCGTCTGACGTACGCGGAGCTCGACGCGGCGGCCAACCGCGTCGCCCACCACCTCACCGCCGCCGGGATACGCCCCGGCGAGCACCTCGGGCTGCACCTGTACAACGGCGTCGAGTACCTCCAGACCGTGCTGGCGTGCCTGAAGGCGCGGATCGTTCCGGTGAACGTCAACTACCGGTATGTGGAAGAGGAGTTGATCTACCTCTACCGGGACGCCGATCTGGTGGCGCTGGTCTTCGACGCGGAGTTCACGGACCGGGTGGCGGCGGCGCTGCCCCGGGCACCGAGGCTGCGGCATCTGCTGCGGGTGGGGGCGCCGGGAGCCGGGGCCTCCGAACCCTCGCTGCACGCCGTGCCGTTCGCGGAGGCGGAGGCCGCGGGGTCGCCCGGGCGCGGGTTCCCGGCACGCTCGGGCGACGACCAGTTCATCATCTACACCGGCGGGACCACCGGGATGCCCAAGGGTGTGATGTGGCGTCAGGAGGATCTGTTCTTCTCCGGGCTCGGCGGCGGTGCGCCGACGGGCGAGCCGGTGCGCAAGCCGGAGGAGCTGGCCGAGCGCGTCGCGGCCGGCGGGTCGGGAATCACCTTCTTCCCCACTCCCCCGCTCATGCACGGCACCTCCACCCTCACGGCGTTCATCGGCTTCAATTTCGGTCAACGCGTCGTGCTGCACCGCAAGTTCGTGCCCGAGGAAGTGCTGCGCACGGTCGAGAGGGAGCGGGTCACCAGCATGTCGCTGGTCGGTGACGCCATGCTGCGCCCGCTCATCGACGCGCTGAGCGGCCCCATGAAGGGCACGGACTGCTCCTCGATGTTCAGCGTGTCGTCCTCGGGCGCGATCATGTCGGAGACCGTGCGGCGGCAGTTCCTCGCCCTCGTCCCGAACGTGATGCTCCTGAACAACTTCGGCTCCTCCGAGTCCGGCTTCAACGGCACCGCGACCGCGGACTCGGGCCCCGAACGCGGCTTCCGCATCCGGGTCAACTCCCGTACGCAGGTCGTCGATCCGGGGACGTACGAGCCCGTCGCCGTCGGTGAGACCGGCCGGGTCGCCCAGTGCGGACACGTGCCGCTCGGCTACTACAACGACCCGAGGAAAACCGCCGAGACATTCTTCGAGAAGGACGGCGAGCGGTGGGTGCTGCTAGGTGACATGGCGACCGTCGACGAGGAGGGCGTGGTCACCGTCCTCGGCCGCGGCTCGCAGTGCATCAACACCGGTGGCGAGAAGGTGTATCCGGAGGAGGTCGAGCAGGCGCTCAAGTCCCATCCGGACGTGTACGACGCGCTGGTGGCCGGGGTGCCGGACGTCCAGTGGGGCAACCATGTGGCGGCCGTGGTGGAGCTGCGCACGGGCGCGGCGCGGCCGTCCCTGGAGGACATCCAGGCCCACTGCCGCACCCACCTCGCCGGGTACAAGATCCCGCGCCAGCTGGTGATCGCCGACACCATCCGGCGCTCACCGAGCGGCAAGGCGGACTACCGATGGGCGCGGGAGGTGGCGGTGGCCCAGGACCGCTGACGCCACCGGCTGCCGCGCCGCGGGGGACCCAGATCCGGGGCTGGATCCGAGGCCCGACCCGAGGCCGCTCACGCGTGGCCGTCGAACCGCTCCCGCAGCTCCCGCTTGAGGATCTTCCCGCTGGCGTTGCGCGGCAGTCCCTCCACGAACAGCACCCGCTTGGGCGCTTTGAAGGGGGCGAGCTTCTCGCGGGCGTGAGCGATGAGTTCGGCCTCGGTGACCTCGCCGCGCGGGACGACGACCGCGGTGACCGCCTCGATCCAGCGCTCGTCGGGCAGGCCGACGACGGCGACCTCGGCGACGCCCTCGTGGGTGTACAGCGCGTCCTCGACCTGGCGGGAGGCGACCAGGACGCCACCGGAGTTGATGACGTCCTTGACCCGGTCGACGATGGTGAAGTAGCCGTGGGCGTCACGCACCGCGAGGTCGCCGGAGTGGAACCAGCCGTCGCGGAAGGCTTCGGCGGTCTCCTCGGGCTTGCCCCAGTAGCCCTCGCACAACTGCGGTGAGCGGTAGACGATTTCACCGGGAGTGCCGTCGGGGACGTCCTTGCCGTCCTCGTCGACGACCCGGGCGTCCACGAACAGGACCGTACGGCCGCAGGAGTCCATCCGGCCCTTGTGCTCGCCGGGGGCGAGGACCGTGGCCAGCGGGCCGATCTCGCTCTGGCCGAAGCAGTTGTAGAAGCCCAGCTTCGGCAGGCGTTCGCGCAGCCGTTCCAGCACCGGGACCGGCATGATCGACGCCCCGTAGTAGGCCTTGCGCAGGCCGCCGAGGTCGCGGGTGGTGAAGTCGGGGCGGTTCGCCAGGCCGATCCACACCGTCGGCGGCGCGAACAGGCTGTCCACGCTCCCCGCCTCTATCAGGTCGAACAGCGTGTCGCCGTCCGGCCCGTCGACGATGACGTTCGTCGCGCCGACCGCCAGGTAGGGGAGCAGGAACACGTGCATCTGCGCCGAGTGGTACAGCGGGAGGGAGTGCACCGGGCGGTCGCCCGCGCTCAGGTCGAGGGCCGTGATCGCGCTCAGGTACTCGTGGACCAGGGCGCGGTGGGTCATCATCGCGCCCTTGGGCAGGGCCGTCGTCCCCGAGGTGTACAGGAGCTGGACCAGGTCCTCGGCGCGTGGCTCGGGGCCGTCGTACGCGGGTGCCGCCGCCTGCCGTGCCAGCAGGGAGTCGTCGCTGTCGCGCAGCGGCAGCGTGGGGACTCCGGCGGGCAGCCGCCCGGCCAGGTCCGGGTCCGTCAGGACCAGCGCGCTGCCCGACTGGCCGACGATGTAGGCGAGGTCGTCGCCGGTCAGGTTCTGGTTGACCGGTACGTGCACCAGGCCCGCGCGGGCGCAGGCGAGGAAGGCGATCAGGTAGGCGTCGGAGTTGTGACCGTAGGCGCCGACCCGGTCGCCGGGGGCGAGACCCTCGTCGAGCAGGACGCTCGCCGCGCGGGAGACGGCCGTGTCGAGTTCGTCGTAGGTCCAGGTGCGGTCGCGGTAGCCCACCGCGACGCGCGCCGGGGTGCGACGGGCGCTGCGCCGCAGCACCCCGTCGACCGTGCTCCCGTGTCCAGGCGTCATGGGACCTGATCCTGCGTGCGCGCAAGAGGGAGGTCAAGCGGCTCGTCACACCGCCCGGGTCCGGCCCTCCCAGTACGGCTCGCGCAGCCGTCGCTTGTAGAGCTTGCCGTTGGGGTCGCGGGGCATCTCCGTGACGAAGTCGACCGTCTTCGGGCGTTTGTAGCCGGCGAGCCGTCCGGCGCAGTGGTCGAGGATCGCGGCGGCCAGGTCCGGGCCGGGTTCATGGCCGGGGGCCGGTTCGACGACCGCCTTGACCTCCTCGCCCCAGTCGTCGTGCGGGATGCCGAAGGCGGCGGCGTCGGCGACGGCGGGGTGGGCGAGCAGCGCGGACTCGACCTCGGCCGGGTAGATGTTGACCCCACCGGAGATGATCATGTCGATCTTGCGGTCGCGGAGGTAGAGGTAGCCGTCCTCGTCGAGCAGGCCCAGGTCGCCGACGGTGAAGAAGTCACCGATGCGGTTCTTGCGCGTCTTGGCCTCGTCCTTGTGGTAGGAGAATCCGCCGGTGTTCATCTTCAGGTAGACGGTGCCGAGTTCGCCGGGCGGGAGCCGGTTGCCGTCGTCGTCGAAGACGGCGAGTTCGCTGATGGGCCAGGCCTTGCCGACGGTGCCCGGCTTCTTCAGCCAGTCCTCGGCGGTGGCGAAGGCGCCGCCGCCCTCGCTGGCCGCGTAGTACTCCTCCACGCAGTGGCCCCACCAGTCGATCATGGCACGTTTGACGTGGTCGGGGCAGGGCGCTGCGCCGTGGATGGCGTGCCGCATGGAGGAGACGTCGTAGGACCGCCTGATGTCCTCGGGCAGGGCGAGCAGCCGGTGGAACTGGGTCGGGACCATGTGCGTGTGTGTGCACCGGTGGGTGTCGATGAGCCGGAGCATGTCCTCCGGTGTCCACTTGTCCATCAGCACCAGGCGGTGGCCGATGTGCAGGGAGGAGCCCGCGAACTGGAGGACGGCCGTGTGGTAGAGCGGCGAGCAGACGAGGTGGACGTTGTCGTCGTGGGGCCTGATGCCGAAGATGCCGAGGAAGCCGCCGAGGTAGGACTCCTCGGGGAGTTTGTCCGGCAGCGGGCGGCGGATGCCCCGGGGCCGGCCGGTGGTGCCCGAGGTGTAGTTCATGACCCAGCCGAGGGTGCGGTCGGCGGGCGCCGACTCCGGTTGTCCGTCGAGGAGTTCGGCGTACGGGCGGAAGCCCTCGACGGTGCCGACGGCGTACCGCTTGTCGGCCGGCAGTCCGGCCTCGTCGGCGGCCTGGCGGGCGGGGCCCGCGAAGCGCTCGTGGGCGATCAGCACCTTGGCGCCGGAGTCGGCGACGATCCAGGCGATCTCGGGGGCGACGAAGTGGTGGTTGACGGGGACGAGGTAGAACCCGGCCTGGGTGGCGGCCAGGTAGGCGGTGAAGAACTCGGCCGAATTGGGCAGGACGACCGCGAAGGAGTCGCCGCGTTCGAGTCCGGCCGCGCGCAGCCCGTGCACGAGCCGGTTGGCGGCGGCGCGCAGGCGTCCGGCGGTCCACTGTTCGCCGTCGGGGGCGACGAGGACCGGGCGGTCGGGTTCGACGGTGGCCTGGGCCCAGAATCCGGTGGGGGGTGTGCTCACGACTGGCCGCTCCTTCCGGCGATGCGGTTGATGCGGTCGACGGCCTGCTCGAAGCCTCGGGTGAGGTCGTCGAAGACGGCCTGGACCGGGCGTTCGCTGTTCATGCGGCCGACGATCTGGCCGACGGGTGTGCCGAGCAGGGGGTCGATCTCGTACTTCTGGATGCGGGAGACGGCATCGGCGACCAGCAGGCCCTGGAGGGGCATGGGGAGGGTGCCTGGTCCGTCCGGGGCGTCCCAGGCGTCGGTCCACTCGGTGCGGAGCTGGCGCGCGGGCTTCCCGGTCAGGGCCCGCGAGCGGACGGTGTCCCCCGAGCCGGCGGCGAGCAGTTTGCGGGTCAGGGCGGCCGAGGAGAGGTCGGCCTCGGTGGTGGTGAGCCACAGCGAGCCCAGCCACACACCCTGGGCGCCGAGCGCGAGGGCGGCGGCGATCTGCTGTCCGCTGCCGATGCCGCCGGCGGCGAGTACCGGCAGCGGGGCCACGGCCTCGACGACCTCGGGGGTCAGCACCATGGAGGCGATCTCCCCGGTGTGACCGCCGCCTTCGTAGCCCTGGGCGACGACGACGTCGATGCCGGCGTCCCGGTGCTTGCGGGCGTGCCGGGCACTGCCGGCGAGCGCGGCCACGAGCACGCCCCGGTCGTGCGCACGCGCCACGACGTCCGCGGGCGGCGAGCCGAGGGCGTTGGCGAGCAGCCGGATGGGGTGCTCGAAGGCGACGTCGAGCTGGGTGCGGGCGACCTGCTCCATCCAGCCGGTGATGCGCCAGCCGGACGCCTCGCCCTCGGCCAGCTCGGGCACGCCGTACTTGGCGAGGGTGTCGGTGACGAACCGCCGGTGCCCCTCGGGGATCATCGCCTCGACTTCGGCCTCCGTCACGCCCTCGACCTTCTTCGCGGGCATGACGACATCGAGGCCGTAGGGCCTGCCGTCGAGATGCGCCTCGATCCAGTCGAGATCGCGCTTGAGGTCGTCCGGGGCGGTGTAGCGGACCGCGCCGAGCACGCCGAGGCCGCCAGCCCGGCTGATGGCCGCGGCGACGGCGGGGAACGGCGTGAAGCCGAAGACGGCGTGCTCGACGCCCAGTTTCCTGCTCAGCTCCGTCTGCATGGGCGCAGGATGCCGCAGCCGTCCCGCCGACGGAAGACCTTTTCTGATGCTCCGTCAGATTTTTGGCCGCTGCTCGCGGACGAGGGTGTGCAGGTGACCGTCGAGGGGGAAGGCGGGCGGGGCCGCGGGCCGCGGGGCGGTGAACGCGAACCCGGCCTTCTGCGCGACACGGCAGGACGCGGTGTTGTCCTGCTGGTGCAGAAGGCCGAGCCGGGTCAGTCCGTCGGCGGCGAACGCGGCGAAGGCCCAGTCCACGAGGGCGCGCAGGGCTCGCGGGGCCACGGCCCGGCCGCGGGCGGGCGCGGCGGTCCAGTAGCCGACCTCGGCGGACGCGGCTCCGGCGACGGGTCTCTTCAGGACCACGTGTCCGGCCGGGAGCCCGTCGGCGCCGTCGGCTCGGGTCTCCAGGACGGCGAACGCGAAGCGGTCCCGCGCCGCCCAGCCCCGTTGCTGCACCCGCACCCAGTGCGCCGCACCCTCCTCGTCGTCCACGGCTGCGCTGGTCCAGCGGCGCAGCATCGCGTCCCGGTGGAGCTCGACCAGGGCGGTGGCGTCGGCCTGGGTCCAGGGACGCAGGAGGAGGGCGGGCGCCGTGGGCGTGGCGGGCGCCTCCAGTCGTACGGCTGTCATGTCCATCGGCCGATGGTAGGTGCCCGGCGCCAGGGCCCGCGCCGCCCCGGTCGGCCGACCCTCACCACGCCGGTCGGCCGACCCCCATCGCCTCGGTCAGCCGTCGCCCTCACCCAGCACGGCCATCGCCGCGTTGTGCCCCGGCACCCCGCTGACCCCGCCGCCGCGCACCGCGCCGGCCCCGCACAGCAGCACGTTGGCGTGCCGGGTCTCCACACCCCAGCGGCCGGTGTCCTCCTGGGCGTACGGCCAGGACAGGTCGCGGTGGAAGATGTTGCCGCCGGGCAGCCGCAGGTCGCGCTCCAGGTCCAGCGGGGTCTTCGCCTCCAGGCACGGACGGCCGTCGGCGTCGGTGGCGAGGCAGTCGGCGAGGGGTTCGTCGAGGTGGGCGTCGAGCTGAGCCAGCGTCGACTTCAACAGCTCCGCGCGGACGGCGTCGTTGTCGCGGGCGAACAGTCGGGCCGGGGTGTGCAGACCGAACAGGGTGAGGGTCTGGTAGCCCTGCCGGACCAGGTCCGGGCCGAGGATCGTCGGGTCGGTGAGGGAGTGGCAGTAGATCTCGGAGGGCGGCGCGGTCGGCAGATCACCGGCGGCGGCCTGGGCGTGCGCGGCACCGAGTTGTCCGTAGCCCTCGGCGATGTGGAAGGTCCCGGCGAACGCCTCGCGCGGGTCGACGGAGCTGTCGCGCAGCCTCGGCAGCCGCTTGAGCAGCATGTTCACCTTGAGCTGGGCGCCCTCCGCCGGAGCGGGCGGGGTGTCACCGGTGAGGGCGGCCAGTTGCTGCGGGGAGGCGTTGACCAGGACGTGCCGGGCCTCGGCGACGCCCTCTCCGTCGGCCGTGCGATAGGTGACCTGCGCGGTGCGCCCGTCCGTGTCGATCCGCAGCGCCTCGTGCCCGGTCGCGAGGACGGCACCGGCCTGGCGCGCGGCGGCGGCCAGGGCGTCGGTCAGGGCGCCCATGCCGCCGACGGGTACGTCCCAGGCGCCGGTGCCGCCACCGATCACGTGGTAGAGGAAGCAGCGGTTCTGCTTCAGCGAGGGGTCGTGGGCGTCGGCGAAGGTGCCGATCAGCCCATCGGTCAGGACGACCCCGCGCACCAGGTCGTCGGCGAAGTTCTCCTCGACGGCGACTCCGAGGGGCTCCTCGAACAGCATCCGCCAGGCGTCCTCGTCGTCGACCCGGCGGCGCAGTTCCTCGCGGGTGGGCAGCGGGTCGGTCAGGGTCGGGAACACCCGTTCGGCGACCCGGCCCGTCATGGCGTAGAAGCGCTGCCATGCCTCGTACTCGCGCGGGCCGCCGGTGAGTCGCGCGAAGGCCTCCCGGTTGCGCCGTTCGCCGCTGCCGACGAGCAGGCCGGTGGACCGTCCGTCGCGTTCGACGGGCGTGTACGAGGAGATGGTCCGCCCGCGCACCCGGAAGTCCAGGCCCAGATCGCGCACGATCTTCTTCGGCAACAGGCTGACCAGGTACGAGTAGCGCGACAGCCGTGCGTCGACGCCGACGAACGGGCGGGTGGAGACGGCGGCGCCGCCGGTGCGCTCCAGCCGCTCCAGCACCAGCACGGAGCGTCCGGCGCGGGCCAGATAGGCGGCGGCGACCAGGCCGTTGTGCCCTCCGCCGACGATGACGGCGTCGTAGCTGCGGTTTCCCTCGTGTGCAGGCATGGTCCTTGGTAACACGAAGTGATCTAGGTCGGCCAGAGGGCGGGCGCCCGGGTCAGCGGCCGCCCGAGGTCTGCTGCTGCCGCAGCGCCGCCACCCGCCGGTACAGCTCGACCGCCTCCGCGCCACGGCCGAGTTGTTCCAGGCAGTGGGCCTCGTCGTTGCGGCTGGCGAGGGTGTCGGGGTGGTCCGCGCCCAGCACCCGCTCGCGGGCCGACGCCACCCGCCGGTATTCGGCCAGCGCGTCCGACCAGCGGCCGAGCCAGCCCAGGCCTACGGCGACCTCGCGCCGGCTGACCAGGGTGTCCGGATGGTCCGCGCCCAGCACCCGCTCGCGGATCGCGCACACGTCACGGGACTCGGCGAGGGCCTCCTCCCAGCGGCCGAGGCGGCCGAGGTTGACGCCGAGTCCGTGCCGGGCGCGCAGCGTCTCGGGGTGGCCGGCGCCGTGGACGCGGGTGCGGTCGTCGACGAGGTCGCGGTAGAGGGTGAGTGCCTCCGCGCTGCGGCCCAGGCGGCCGAGGCTGATGCCGGTCTCGTGGCGGGCGGCGAGGGAGTCGGGGTGGTCCGGGCCGAGGGCCTGGGCGCGGGCCTCGGCGACCTCGCGGTACGTCCGGAGCGCCTCCGGCCAGCGGCCCAGCTGACCGAGCGCGTAGGCGACCTCGTAACGGGTCACCAGGGTGTCCGGATGGTCGGGGCCGAGCACCCGGGCGCGGGCGGCGGCCACCTCGCAGGCCATGCGGTACGAGTCCTCCAGGCGCCCGAGCCTGCTGAGGTTGAAGGCGAGGTTGTGGCGGCAGCGCAGGGTGTCGGGGTGGTCGGGGCCCATGGTGTGCTCCCGGGCGGCGAGCACCGCGCTGTAGACCTGGTGCGCGTCGAAGTGGCGGCCCAGCTGCCCCAGCACATAGGCCATCTCCTGGCGGACGGCGAGCGAGTCGGGGTGGTCGGCGCCGAGCGCGCGGGTACGGGCCGCGGCGACCTGCTTGTACTCGCGCAGCGCGTCGGCGGCGCGCCCGGTCCGGCTGAGGGTGAAGGCGACCTCGTAGCGGCTGGCGAGGGTGTCGGCGTGGTCGGCGCCGAGGAGGTGTTCGCGTTCGGCGGCGACCGCGCGGTGCACCTCGCCTGCCTCGCTCCAGCGGCCGAGGCGGCCCAGGCTGAGCCCGGCGTTGTGCCGGCCGGCGAGGGCGGTGAGCGTTCCCGGGTCGGGGGCGGGCGCCGCGTCCGGCCGGGGCCGCGCGGGCCGGCCGGCGACCGGGCGCGCGATCCACTCGCCGGTGAGTGCGGCTCCGGCGTCCGGGGGCGGGGTGCGCGGCCCGGCCTCGGTCGCCTTGTGACCGGTGGTCATGCCCCGGGTCCAGGACGGCAGGCGTGGCTCGCGGGCGGCCGGCTTGGGCGGGCGCAGTTCGGGCCGGGGGGTCACCACGGTCGGCACGTACGTCGGTGTGGTGCGGCCCGCGCTGATCCGGCGGCCCAGCTCGCGGGCGTCGTACGGTCGTTGCTCGGGCTGCTTGGCGAGCAGGTCCAGGATGATCCGCTCGAAGTACTCGGGCAGTTCGGCGCGGTGGCTGCGCGGCGGCCGGGGCGGGGTGTCGCGGTGGCCGAGCAGGACCGCCCAGGCGTCGTCGAGGTCGAACGGCGGGGCACCGGTGGCGATCTCGTACAGCACGCAGCCGAGCGAGTAGAGGTCGCTGCGCTGGTCGACCTCGGTACCGCCGATCTGCTCCGGCGACATGTAGTGCGGCGTACCCATCGCGATGCCGGTGCCGGTCAGCCGGGAGGTGAAGCCGATGTCGTGGCCCAGGCGCGCTATGCCGAAGTCGCAGATCTTCACCGTCCCGTCGGTGAGCCGGACGATGTTGGCGGGCTTGAGGTCGCGGTGCACGATGCCCTGCCGGTGCGTGTAGGCGAGCGCGGCGGCGACCTGGTCGGCGATCTCGACGACGTCGGCGACGGGCAGCGGGTGATTCCTGTTGTCCTCCAGCAACTGGCAGAGGTTGCGGCCCTCCAGGAGCTCCATGACCAGGAACAGGACGCCGTCGGACTCGCCGAAGTCGTGGACCACGGTCACCCCGCGGTGCTGGAGGCCCGCGGCCACCCGGGCCTCGCGCCGGAACCGCTCGCGCAGCACCCGGGTGAAGGACTGGTCGTGCGGCGGGCCGATCGGCTTGAGGCACTTCACTGCGACGTGCCGGCCGAGCGACTCGTCGCGCGCCCGCCACACCTCGCCCATGCCACCGCGCCCGATCAGGTCGAGCAGCCGGTAACGGCCCTGGATCAGCCTGCTCTCCGCCATGTCGTACGGTCGCCCCCGTTCGCCCCGCCCTCCCCTGGCTCGTCCAGTATGACGACCTATCGCCCGACTTTGTACGGTGCCGGGCGAGCGTCGGGGCCGAGGCGGGCCATCGCGCGGAGGATGTGTTTGGGCGGGAGTTGCCAGCGCACACGTGCGGGAACGCAGCGCAACAGGGTGCCGGTGGCGCGCAGCCGGCGGGTGACCGTGGCGGCTGCCGGGGCCGGCCTGCCGTACAACGTGTGGGCGTACGGCGGCAGAGCGGCGTACGCCAGTTGCGCCACGCGCCGCCACAGCACCTCGCGCGCCGGGACGAGGAGGGGATGCGTCGGCGGGCGGAGCAGGAAGTCGTCCACCGTGCGCGCCTCGGGCCCGGCGGCGAGTTCGGGGCGCATCTTCTCGAAGTAGGCCGCCATCTCGGCCCGGTTCGCGGGGACGGCGTCCGGGTCGAGGCCCACCAGCCGTGCGCCGACCCGGTGTTCGGCGAGGTAGCGGTCGGCTTGGGCGTCGGTGAGCGGGTAGCCGGAGCGGCGCAGGACGTGCAGATAGGAGTCGACCTCGGCGCAGTGCACCCACAGCAGCAGCTCGGGTTCGTCGACTCCGTAGCGTTCCCCGGTCTCCGGGTCGGTCGCCGACAGCATGGTGTGGATCTTGCGGACCCGGGCGCCCGCCCGCTCGGCGGCCTCGGTGGTGCCGTACGTCGTCGTGCCGACGAAGTTCGCGGTGCGCATCAGCCGGCCCCAGGCGTCCCGCCGGAAGTCGGAGTTCTGCATGACCCCGCGCACCGCGCGCGGATGCAGCGCCTGAAGGTACAGCGCGCGGACGCCGGCGACCCACATCATGGGGTCGCCGTGCAGCTGCCAGGTCACGGATCCCGGGCCGAACAGCCCGGGGTCGGGTACGGATCGGGACTCCATGCCCGCAGGTTAACGCCGCACCCGGGGCATACCCAGACCTATCCACGAGATGATCTCCCGCTGGATCTCGTTGTTGCCGCCGCCGAAGGTGAAGATCACCGCCGAGCGGTAGCCGCGTTCCAGTTCGCCGTGCAGGACCGCGCCCGCCGAGCCGTCCTGGAGCGCGCCCGGGGCCGCCACGATCTCCAGGAGCCAGGCGTAGGCGTCCCGGCGGGCCTCGGAACCGTAGACCTTGACGGCGGAGGCGTCCTGCGGGGTGAGGGTGCCGTTCTGGACGGCGGTCACCATCTGCCAGTTCAGGAGCTTGAGGGCGTCGAGCCGAACGTGGGTCCGCGCGAGCAGGCGACGCACCCACGGCAGGTCGACGACCCGGCGGCCGTCGGCGAGCTTGGTCTCCGTGGCCCAGCGCTGGACGTCGTGCAGGGCGCGGACGGCCATGGTGCCGTGCGCGGCGAGGGTCACGCGCTCGTGGTTGAGCTGGTTGGTGATCAGCCGCCAGCCCTGGTTCTCGGCGCCGACCCGGCGGGAGACGGGGACGCGGACGTTCTCGTAGTAGCTCGCCGTGGTGTCGTGTCCGGCGAGGGTGTTGATGAGGGTGCAGGAGTAGCCGGGGTCGGTGGTCGGCACCAGCAGCATCGTGATGCCCTTGTGGGGCGGGGCGCCGGGGTCGGTGCGCACGGCGAGCCAGACCCAGTCTGCGGTGTCGCCGTTGGTGGTCCAGATCTTCTGGCCGTCGACGACGTACTCGTCGCCGTCGCGCACCGCGCGCGTGCGCAGGGCGGCCAGGTCCGTGCCCGCGTCGGGCTCGCTGTAGCCGATGGCGAAGTCGATCTCGCCGGAGAGGATGCGCGGCAGGAAGTGGGCCTTCTGCTCCTCCGTGCCGAACTGCATGATCGTCGGCCCGACGGTGTTGAGGGCCATCAGCGGCAGCGGCACACCCGCCTGGGCCGCCTCGTCGAAGAAGATGAACTGCTCCATCGCCGTCAGGCCGCGCCCGCCGTACTCCTTCGGCCAGCCCACGCCGAGCCAGCCGTCCGCGCCGAGCCGCCGGACGGTCTCGCGGTAGAACCGCTTCTGGGCGGCGGGATCGGTGTGCCGGGCGGAGGCGTCGTCCGGCACCAGTCCGGCGAAGTAGGCACGCAGTTCGGTGCGCAGCCGCTGCTGCTCGGGCGTGTGATCGAGGTGCACGGCGCCTCCAGGGTCCCTTTGACCGGTCCTGACGGCGCACACCGTAGAACGTGTTGCAGAAATTGGGAACCGTGCTCACGTCACGCGTGGCACCCCGTCAGCTCGGGGCGGCGCGGCCGTGAGGCTAGGCCGGCGCGGCGGCGGGACCCGCGACAGAGGCTCACGTCGGCACGCGTGCGGCTCACGTCGGCGCGGCCGTGAAGCTCACGTCAGCGCGGACATGAAGCTCACGTCAGCGCGGACATGAAATCCGTGCAGGCCCGAGCACACGCGCGGCACGCCTTCGCGGCCCCCTCCGCCCCCGGCTGCTCGTCGAACAGATGCGCGCCCTCCAGGCATACGGACCGGCACCACTCCAGCTGGATCCGGATGCCGGGCTCGTCCACGTCGCCGTTCTGCTCGGCCAGCAGGCGGCAGGTGGCATCACACACCTCCGCGCACATGATCCCCTTACGCCGCACGAGCTCCCGCTCCACACTCCCGCCCGGATCGACCAGACTCGCGCTCAGGGCACAGGCCCGTGCGCACTCCGCACACGCCTGCGCGCACGCAAACCGGTCCTCCAGGAACCGGAACAGCTCCTGCTGGGATGTCGTCGATGTCACCCCCTGCGGGTAGCCGCCCCGGCCGCCGTCAAACACGGCACTCGGCGGCCGTACCGGAATGCGTGATTCACACAGACTTCTGGGGGTATTCGGGGGGCATGAGTACCGCAACCATGCAGATAGCGGAACAAAGCGGGTGGCTGACTCTCGGACCGCTCCTGGCGGGCCTGGTGGTCGTGGCCATGCTGCTCGGCGGATTCTGGTGGGGCGCCGTCGTGCGCCGTCGCGAGTCGCCTCCGCCGCTCCCTGAGGAACAGCCGCACCTGCCGCCGGGCGGGGCGGTCCGCGAGATCCAGGAGAACCGCGAACCGGACGAGATGCCGCAGGGCCCCAACCGGGTACTGCCGCACGACCTGCACGGGTACGGCAATCTCGGGACGCGTCCCAGCCCGTCCAAGACGCGACCGCGCTGGAGCAGGGGTACCAGCGGGTCGTTCGGCGGCGGCGGACTGGGCGGCCACTGACCCCTGACCAGACAGGCCGGGAGAACCCCTCTGGGGTCTTCCGGCCTTCTGGGGTCTTCCGGCCTTCTGGGGTTTTCTGGGTCCTCAGGGCAGGCGCCGGGCCGCCCCGACCACGGAAAGAAGCTGCTCGGCATAGCCACGGCCGAACAGCACCGTGTGCACCAGCAGCGGAAACAGCTGGTGGAGCCCCACGCGGTCGGCCCACCCGGCGCCCAGGGGCGCGGTCTCCTGGTAGGCGCCCAGCACCGTGTCCAGGTGCGGGCAGCCGAACAGGTGCAGCATGGCCAGGTCGGTCTCCCGGTGGCCGCCGTGCGCGGCCGGGTCGATCAGCCAGGCGTCGCCGTCGGCGCCCCACAGCACGTTGCCGTTCCACAGGTCCCCGTGCAGCCGGGCCGGCGGCTCGGCGGGCCCCGAGAGTCCGGGCAGGCGGGCGCAGAGCCGCTCGATCGCGCCCGCCTCGGCCCGGTCCACGGCCCCGTCGTCCACCGCCGCCCGCAGATAGGGCAGCACCCGGTGCTCGGCGTACCACTGCGGCCAGTCGGCGCCGGTGACGTTGCGCATCGGGGCGAGCCCGATGTACGCGTCCTCGGGGCCGCCGGGCGGCGCGGCACCGAAAGCGGGCGCACCGGCCGCGTGCAGCGCGGCCAGGCCGCGGCCGAACCGGGCCGCACTCGCGGCGCTCGGCCGGCCGGGCGGGACCCGGTCGGTCACCAGCCACTGGCCGTCATGACCGTGCACGGCCGGGACGCGGACCGCTCCGGCGTCCGCCAGCCAGCGCAGTCCGGCCGCCTCGGCCCGCACCGCGCCGGGGCCGTCGCCCCGCTTGACCATCACCACGCGCCCGTCGTCGAGAACGACTTCGGTGGGCGCGCCCACCCGCGGACGTGCTCCGGCCACCCGGCGCCCGGTGAACCGGGCCGCCGCGGAGCGAGGACCGTCGCCGGGACCGGTCGTCATGCGCCCACGTGGGGGCCGACGCGGGAGACGTGAGGAGAGGGGATACGCACGGACCCAGGCTACGACCGGGGCAGCACCGGCGTCGGCCTCTTCGCGTCGCGGCATCGGCGACGGAAGGGCGCCGCCGATGCGTACGCGCCACGACCGTCCGTGTGCGCCGCGCCGTGCGTGTCGTCCCGAGACGCGGATCTTCGCCGGGTGTTCCCTAGACTTCGAGCGTCCGGCGGACCGGGGGCGGGATTCCCCGGGGCCGTCCGGCGGTGAGGCGCCAGGGGTCGGTCGGCCCTCGTGGTGCGCAGCTCGTCGAGGGGAAGTCGCGGCATGGCCGACAAGGAAGCGGCGAAGCTGCCGCGCAAGACGTACGAGCGAGAACTGCTGCGGCTCCAGACGGAGTTGGTGAAGCTCCAGGAGTGGGTGCGGGCGGAGGGCGCCCGGCTGGTCGTCGTCTTCGAAGGGCGGGACGCGGCGGGCAAGGGCGGCACGATCAAGCGGGTCTCGGAGCACCTCAACCCCCGCATCGCCCGGATCGCCGCGCTGCCGAAGCCGACCGAGCGCGAGCGCACCCAGTGGTACTTCCAGCGGTACGTCGAGCACCTGCCGGCCGCCGGCGAGATCGTGCTGTTCGACCGGTCCTGGTACAACCGGGCGGGTGTCGAGCAGGTGATGGGGTTCTGCACCAAGGCTGAGCACCAGCTCTTCCTGCGCCAGTGCCCGATCTTCGAGCGGATGCTCGTCGACGACGGGATCCTGCTGCGCAAGTACTGGTTCTCGGTGAGCGACACCGAGCAGCAGGAGCGCTTCCGGCGCCGGCTCGAGGACCCGCTGCGGCGCTGGAAGCTGTCCCCGATGGACCTGGAGTCGATCAGCCGCTGGGAGGCCTACTCCCGGGCCAAGGACGAGATGCTGGTGCACACCGACATCCGGGAGGCGCCCTGGTACGTCGTCGAGAGCGACGACAAGCGCCGGGCCCGCCTGAACACCATCGCCCATCTGCTGGGCTCCCTGCCGTACCGCGACGTTCCGCCGCCGGTCCTGGAGCTCCCGGAACGGCCGCCGTCGACCGGCTACACCCGGCCGCCGCGCGATCTGCAGACCTACGTCCCGGACCATGCGGCGAGCCTGTGACCCCGGCCCACCGGGACGTCGACTACGGACAGGTTCCGACAGTGGACGGACAGTAAGCGACATCGCGGTACGGGCGCGGCCGGAAAGCGCTGAGATGTCCTGAACCGTTGCGCAGGATGGGGTGGTGGGACATGGCCGACCTGGTGGAGGCTGAACCGGCACGGTCGTCGGGCGCGACGCGGCAGAAACGGTGCCACTGCGGCACACCGGCGGGTGAGGACGGGGCCGAAGAGCGGTTCCGGGGGCTGCTGGAGGCCGCGCCCGACGCCATGGTGATCGTCGACGACAGCGGCGTCATCAAGCTCGTCAACGCCCAGACCGAGGCCCTGTTCGGCTACCACCGCAGGGAACTGCTCGACCACCCGGTCGAGTTGCTGATCCCGCGGCGCTTCAGGGCCCAGCACACGCGGCACCGTGGCGGCTACACGGCCAACCGGCAGGTGCGTCCGATGGGAGCCGGACTCGAACTGCACGGGGTCCGCAAGGACGGCACCGAGTTCCCCGTCGAGATCAGTCTGAGCCCGCTGGAGACCGAGGAGGGACTGCTGGTGTCCGCGGCGGTGCGCGACGTCAGCGACCGCAAGGCCGCCGAGGCCCGCATCAACGAGCTCGCCGCGCTCGTCGAGTCGTCCCAGGACGCGATCCTCGCCAAGACCCTCGACGGGTACATCACCTACTGGAACGCGGCCGCCCAACGGCTGTACGGGTACACGGCCGAGGAAGCGATCGGCCGGCATGTGTCGCTGCTGGCCCCGGCCGAGCGGGAGGACGAGATCAGCGCGCTGCTGGAGCGGCTGCGGCACGGTGAGAAGGTCGAGCACTTCGAGACGCTGCGGGTGACCAGGACCGGCGGGCTGCTGGACGTCGACGTCACGCTCTGGCCCACCCGGGACACGCACGGCACGGTGGTCGGCGCCTGCGCCATCGTGCGCGACATCAGCGACCGCAAGCGCGCCGAGGCCGAGCTGACCGCCCTGTACGAGCAGCAGCGGCACATCGCCCTCACCTTGCAGCGCAGCCTCATGGGCACCCCGCCCGCTCTCCCCGGGCTGGCCACGGCGAGCCGCTACCGGCCGGCCACCCAGGGCGCCGGCGTAGGCGGTGACTGGTTCGACCTCATCCCGCTGGGCGCCGACCGGGTCGGCGTGCTGATCGGCGACGTGATGGGCCGCGGTCTGGAAGCGGCCGCGGTCATGGGCCAGTTGCGCTCGGCGGCGCATGCGCTGGCCAAGACCGGTATGCAGCCCCGTCAGCTCATGCAGGCCCTGGACACCTGTGTGGCCGACCTGGACGTGCCCGACCAACTGGTCACCTGCTGCTACCTCGTCATCGCCCCGGACGCGGGCACCGTCACCGTCTGCTCGGCCGGCCATCTGCCGGTCCTGGTCGCCGGAGCGGGGGACGGGATCCGCGAACTCCCCTCGCCGGTCAACGCGCCGCTCGGGGTGGGCGGCATCCTCTACGAACAGTCCAGCAGCGAGATACCGCCCGGGGCCACCCTGGTGCTCTACACGGACGGCCTGATCGAGACGCCCGGCAGCGACATCGAGGTCCGGGTGGGCGAACTGACCGTCGTGCTCGACAAGTTCTTCGACGGGACGCCGTGCCTGGAGGCCGCCGCGGACCATGTGCTCGCGAGTCTGCTGCCGGACGCCGAGAGCCACAACGACGACGTCACCCTGCTGTTCGCGCAGTTGCCGGCCGCGCCGCTCGCGGCCCTCGCCACCGACCTCCCGGCCGAGGCGGCCTCGGTGCCCGAGGGCCGTGCGTTCCTGCACAAGGCGCTCACCTCGTGGAACTGTGCGACGAACGCCGACGATGCCCTGCTGCTGCTGTCGGAGACCCTCACCAACGCCGTCCAGCACGCGGAGGGTCCCCTCGGGGTGCATCTGCACCGCACCGCGACCGACCTCACCGTCGAGGTCAGCGACCGCAGCCCGCAACTCCCCCAGCCCCGGCTGGCCGCCGAGGACGAGGAGTCCGGCCGGGGCCTGATCCTCGTCCGCACGCTCGCGGACAACTGGGGCGTCCGGCCCACCGACCAGGGCAAGACGACCTGGTTCACGCTGAAGCTGTGAGGCAGGGGCCCCGGCGCGGTCAGGCGGAGAGCTGACTCCCCCGGTCCAGGACTCCTCGCGCCGGGTGCGGCAGGACCTGGCGTTCCCCGCGGGCCACGGCCAGGGCGTCGAGATGGGCCTGGACGTACGGCACGGCCACGGTCTCCAGCTCACCGTCCACGAACGCGGGCTGGACGTTCACCTCGAAGACGACTCCGCCGTTCTCCACCGCCAGGTCGACGCCCGCGAAGGGCAGCCCGACCGACTCGGTGGCGGCGACGGCCAGTTCCGCGAGGCGTGGCGGAAGCTCCTGCGGAGTCAGGTGGACGGGGGTGGCGCCCCGGCAGGTGTTGCAGGGCGTGTCGGGCTCGGGCTGGAGGTGCTCGCGGGCGTGCACGATCCGGCCGTCGAGGACGAACACGCGGAACTGGTGCCGCATGCCGTCGGCGGTGATGTTCCCCGCGTCACGGGACAGCAGCCAGTCGGAGCCGCGCCGGGCGTAGAAGTCGGCGGCGCTCTCCAGTTGGGAGTCGGTGGTGATGTGGAAGGTGTCGTTACCGCCCGTGCCGACGACCGGCCGGGCCCAGACATCGCCGCCGAGCCGGTCGAACGCGGCCGCCGCCTCGGAGCGGCCGGGCCGGGACAGGACGACGGTCTCCATCTGGGCGACCCCGTCACGGGCGAAGCGTGCCACGGTGAGGTTCTTCTCCGTCGCCGTCCGCCAGGCGGCCGGGCCGGTGCCGAGGGTCACCACGTCATGGGCCTCCAGCAGGTCCTGGAACGCGGCGAGTTCGTGGCGGCGGTGGGGCTGGATCTCGTAGAGCACGACCACGTCGGGCAGGACGTCCATGGCCTCCTCGGGGACGTGCAGCCGTAAGCGGCCGCCGTCGAGGGTGCCGCGGCCCGTTCCACCGGTCCCGAAGTGTCGGGCGTCGATCCGGACCGGCGGGGCGCCGGTGAGCAGTTCCACGGCCTGTGCCAGGTACTCCCGGCAGCCTTCGGTGGACGTGGGGTCGGCGATCAGGGCGATGCACGGTCGGGACACAGCGGCCTCCAGGGACTCTCGACGCGCGCTCGTACCGCGGGACACCCGCCTGCGCGGCACGAGCGGATTCACGGGGGTGGTGCCTGTCGCGCGGGGGGTCCTGGCCACCCTCCGCTCCGAAGGGCCGCCGCGTGCCGGTGTGCGGGACGGAGCCCGGCCCGGTCGGCGCCGCGGCGGGACGGCCGGTGACCACGTGGTGGGGCTGGGCTCTGCCGCATCCCCGTAGCAGAGCCGTGGGGCGACACTGTAGGCGTCCGGCGAGAGGCCGTACCAGGGCGCACGGGATTACCGCCCCCTGCTCCTGCCCCTGCGCCGTCCGCACCCGCTCGTGCGCCCTGCCCTGCCGCGATGACGGGCCGGGAGCGACGGCCACCGCTCCCGGCCCGGGCGTCTCAGCCGTCCCACGTCCAGTCGGCGACCTCCGGAAGGTCGGTGCCGTGTTCACGGATCCAGTCGTGGTGGCGCCGGCGCGCGTCCACCATCCGCTGGCGTACCGGTGCCCCCCGCACCGCGAGTCCCGGGACGCGGTCGATGACGTCCATGACCAGGCGGTAGCGGTCGAGGTCGTTGCGGACGACCATGTCGAACGGTGTGGTCGTGGTGCCGATCTCCTTGTATCCGCGTACGTGCAGATGCCGGTGGCCGCTGCGGCGGTAGGCGAGCCGGTGGATCAGCCACGGGTAGCCGTGGTAGGCGAACACCACGGGCCGGTCGGCGGTGAACAGGCCGTCGTACTCGAAGTCGGCCATGCCGTGGGGGTGTTCCTCGCTCGGCAGCAGCCGGGCGATGTCGACGACGTTCACCAGGCGCACCGCCAGTTCCGGCAGGTGGTGGCGCAGCAGTTGCGCGGCCGCCAGCACCTCCTGGGTGGGGACGTCGCCGGCGCAGCCGAGCACCACGTCGGGTTCGCGGGACCCGTCCTCGGTGCCTGCCCAGCCCCAGATGCCGGCGCCGCGGGCGCAGTGGTCGCGGGCCTGCTCCATCGACAGCCAGTCGAAGCAGGGCTGTTTGCCGGCCACGATCACGTTGACGTAGTCGCGGCTGCGCAGCGCGTGGTCCGCCACCGACAGCAGGGTGTTGGCGTCCGGCGGGAAGTAGACCCGCACCGCCTCCGGGCTCTTGTTGAGGATGTGGTCGACGAAACCGGGGTCCTGGTGGGAGAAGCCGTTGTGGTCCTGGCGCCACACATGCGAGGTGAGCAGGTAGTTGAGGGAGGCGATCGGCGCGCGCCAGGGCAACTGGCGGGTGACGCGCAACCACTTGATGTGCTGGTTCACCATCGAGTCGACGATGTGTGCGAACGCCTCGTAGCAGGAGAACAGGCCGTGCCGACCGGTCAGCAGATAGCCCTCCAGCCAGCCCTGACAGGTGTGTTCGGACAGGATCTCCATCACCCGGCCGTGCCGGTCGAGGTGTTCGTCGACCTGGAGGGTCTGTGCCTGCCAGGCCTTGCCGCTGGCGGCGTAGACGGCGTCGAGACGGTTGGAGGCGGTCTCGTCGGGGCCGACCAGGCGGAAGTCGCGCCGCCCGGCGGTGGCCCCCATGACGTCCCGGAGCACCTCGCCCAGGACCCGGGTGGGTTCGTGCAGGGTCAGGCCGGGCTTGTCGACGGGGACCGCGTACGTCTCCAGGGCGGGCAGGGGGAGTTCGCGCAGCAGCAGTCCGCCGTTGGCGTGCGGGGTGGCGCCGAGCCTGCGGGCGCCCTCCGGGACGCAGGCCAGGACGTCCGGGCGGGGACCGCCGTGCCCGTCGAACAGCTCCTCGGGGCGGTAGGAACGCAGCCACTCCTCCAGTTGCCGCAGGTGCTCCGGGTTGTCCCGGACGGCGGCGAGCGGGACCTGGTGGGCGCGCCAGGTGCCCTCCACCGGCAGTCCGTCGACCTTCGCCGGGCCGGTCCAGCCCTTCGGCGTGCGCAGCACGATGACCGGCCAGCGGGGCCGCTCGGTGGCGTGGTCCTCACGTGCGGCGCGCTGGATCGCGGCGATGCGGTCCAGCGCGCAGTCCATGGCCTGGGCCATCGCCCGGTGGACGCCGGCCGGGTCGTCGCCGGTGACGTGGATCGGGTCGTGGCCGTAGCCCCGCAGAAGGGCGTCGAGCTCGGCTTCGGGGATGCGGGCGAGCACCGTCGGGTTGGCGATCTTGTAGCCGTTGAGGTGGAGGACCGGCAGGACGGCGCCGTCGCTGCGGGGGTCGAGGAACTTGTTGGAGTGCCAGGAGGCGGCCAGCGGTCCGGTCTCCGCCTCGCCGTCGCCGATGACGCAGGTGACGAGCAGGTCGGGGTTGTCGAGCGCGGCTCCGTAGGCGTGCGACAGGGCGTAGCCGAGTTCGCCGCCCTCGTGGATGGAGCCGGGGGTCTCGGGCGCCACGTGACTGGGTACGCCGCCGGGGAACGAGAACTGCTTGAACAGACGCGCCATGCCGGCCGCGTCCCGTGTGATGTCCGGGTACGTCTCGGAGTACGAGCCCTCCAGCCAGGAGTTGGCGACCACCGCGGGCCCGCCGTGGCCGGGTCCCCAGACGCACAGGGCGTTCAGGTCACGGGCCCGGATCACACGGTTGAGGTGGGTGTAGACCAGGTTCAGGCCGGGCGAGGTGCCCCAGTGGCCGAGCAGCCGCGGCTTGATGTGCTCCGGGCGCAGTGGCTCGGTCAGCAGGGGGTTGGCCATGAGGTAGATCTGGCCGACGGCCAGATAGTTCGCGGCGCGCCAGTGGGCGTCCAGCGTCCTGACCTCGTCGTCGGAGAGCGGGACGGACGCCTGCTGCGTGTCGACGGACATCGCGGGTTCCCTTCCGGAAGGGTGTTCGGCCGGAGCTGCCGGTCCGCTTCCCACCCTTCCCCGTCCGCCGGAGCCCCGCCCGACCCGACCGACCCATACGGCCGAACCGACTCGTCCGGACGGGGGCCGAATGACGGAGGCGCACTACGCCCTCGGCCGGGGGCACTCGGACGCGTACGGCACTCGGACGGGTACGGCACTCCGACCGCGTACGGCACTCCGACCGCGTACGGCGCTCGGGCCGCCCGGGCCACCGCGGCCGTCATGGCGACGCACGCCGTGCCGCCCGGACCGCTCCGGCCGCCCGAGCCGCTCCGGGCCCTGGCCCCCGGCCCCTCCGGCAAGGAGCCCCGGACGGCGCTAGGCGTCGCCGCCGCCTGGCGCCGCCACACCGTCTGGGCAGGTCACCCGGCGTGGCCATCGGGTCCGCCGCCGACGCGCGCCGCCCGGTCGGCCCTACGCCGCCGGACCACACAGGACCGCACCGCACCGGGCCGGACCCGCCAGCTCGGCCCTGCCGCGGGACCGCACCGCGCAGGGGCGGTCAGGCCCTCCCCAGGCGCTCGCACCGTCCCGGCGGCACGCTGGTCGCAGCTGTGCGGCCCGGGGCCCGACGGCGCGCGGGTGTCACCGTCGTGAGCGTACGGTGAAGAGGAGGTGCGAGCCCATGAGCGGTGAGAACGGCATCAGGAGGCGCCGCCTGTGGCGGTGGCGGAAGAGTCCGCTGCGTCGGCGTGACGACGTCGTCGAGGCGTGGGTCGTGCTGTTCATCTGGGTCGCCGTCGTGGTGGGCGGGGCGCTCACCGGGCTGGTGACGGCGCACGCCGCCGACGACGCGTTCGCCCGTCAGCGCGCCGAACGGTACTCCGTCGAAGCCGTCCTCCTCACGGATGTCGCGCCCCCCATCGCCGGGGCGGAGGGCACCCATGAACGCGTCGCGACGAAGGTCCGCTTCACGGCGGCCGACGGCTCCGTCCATACGGACCGGGCCCTGGTGGATCCCGGGCTGAAGGCCGGTACGGCGGTCGTGGTCTGGCTGAACGCCCGGGACGAGCTCAGCGTCGAGCCGCCGAGCACGGCGGCGGCGTCCTTCGAGTCGGCCGTGATCGGGACGGGCGCGGGGCTGGCCCTGGCCTCGCTGACCCTCGGCGCCGGGGCGGTCGCCCGGTGGCGGCTCGACCGGCGGCGCATCGACGAGTGGGGCAGGGAATGGGACCTCGTGGGGCCGCGGTGGGGTCACAAGACCGGCTGAGGTGCCCTCGACCGCCGGGTTCCCCTCATGTCCGGGGCTCGGTCCGGCCGAGGTCGAGCCGTCCCACGTGGGCCACGTTGGCCCGGTCCTCCGCCTCCTCGCCGGCCTCGGCCGCGAACCAGGCGTCGAGGATCTCCTTCACCAGGGGCTCGGACGTCAGCCGCAGGCTCAACGCCAGTACGTTGGCGTCGTTCCAGCGGCGCGCGCCGTCCGCCGTGTACGCGTCCACGCACAGGGCGGCCCGCACTCCCGGCACCTTGTTCGCGGCGATCGACGCGCCCGTTCCGGTCCAGCAGCAGACCACGGCCTGGTCCGCCGTCCCGGCGGCCACCTCCCCGGCCGCCGCCGCCGAGCACACCGCCCACCGGGCGTCGTCGCCGGGGCGCAGCGCGCCGTGCGTCACCACGTCGTGGCCGCGTCGGCGCAACTCGGCGACGACGGAGCGGGCCACGGGTTCGTCCATGTCCGAGGAAACGGAGATCCGCATGCCCCGGAGACTACCGCCGCGCCGAGGGTGGACGCCGGGCGGTTCCGTCCGGCAGCGTCAGTACGGGTGACCATCTCCGTCCCAAGGTCGATACTGCGAGGAAGGAGTTCCCACGAGCCCGCCGACCGCACTGGACAACCGGACCTGACTGCGCATCAACGAAGTCTCTGACCAGGGAGAACACCGGTCAGAGGGCCAGCTGCCAGCCCTATCAGGAGGTACCCGTGAAGATGCTCATCAACGTCCCGGAGACCGTGGTCGCGGACGCGCTGCGGGGCATGGCGGCCGCCCATCCGGAGCTGACCGTCGACGTGGAGAACCGCGTGATCGTACGGCGGGACGCTCCCGTGGCCGGGCAGGTCGCCCTGGTCTCCGGCGGGGGGTCCGGGCACGAGCCGCTGCACGGCGGTTTCGTGGGTCCCGGGATGCTGTCGGCGGCCTGTCCGGGTGAGGTGTTCACCTCACCGGTGCCGGACCAGATGGTGCGGGCGGCGGCGGCCGTGGACAGCGGGGCCGGGGTGCTCTTCATCGTGAAGAACTACACCGGCGACGTCCTCAACTTCGACATGGCGGCCGAACTCGCCGAGGACGAGGGCATACGGATCGCGAAAGTACTGGTCAACGACGATGTGGCGGTCACCGACAGCCTGTACACGGCCGGCCGGCGCGGGACCGGCGCCACCTTGTTCGTGGAGAAGATCGCCGGCGCGGCAGCCGCGGAGGGGCAGCCTCTGGAGCAGGTGGAGTCGCTCGCCCGGCGGGTCAACGAGAAGTCCCGCAGTTTCGGGGTGGCGCTCAGCGCGGTCACCACGCCCGCCAAGGGCAGCCCGACCTTCGACCTGCCGGCGGGCGAGCTGGAGCTCGGTATCGGCATTCACGGCGAGCCGGGCCGCGAGCGACGGGCGATGATGACGTCGGGCGAGATCGCCGACTTCGCCGTCCACGCCCTGCTGGAGGACCTGCCCACCCGCGGTCCCGTCCTCGCGCTGGTCAACGGCATGGGGGCGACGCCGCTGCTGGAGCTGTACGGCTTCAACGCCGAGGTGCACCGGGTGCTGCGGGAACGCGGTGTGTCCGTCGCCCGCACGCTGGTCGGCAACTACGTGACCTCGCTCGACATGGCGGGCGCCTCGGTGACGCTGTGCCAGGTCGACGAGGAACTGCTGAGGCTGTGGGACGCACCGGTGAACACGCCGGGTCTGCGCTGGGGCGTCTGACCCGGTGGGTGCGACGCCCGACGTACCTACCACACAAGGAGTTCCCGTGCTCGACGCCGACTTCTTCCGCCGCTGGATGACGGCGACCGCCGCCGCCGTCGACCGGGAGGCCGAGCGGCTCACCGCCCTCGACTCGCCCATCGGCGACGCCGACCACGGCAGCAATCTCCAGCGCGGGTTCACCGCGGTGACGGCCACGCTGGAGAAGGAGGCGCCACAGACCCCCGGCGCCGTCCTGACCCTCGCCGGCCGGCAGCTCATCTCCACCGTCGGCGGTGCGTCCGGCCCGCTGTACGGGACGCTGCTGCGGCGCACCGGCAAGATGCTCGGCGACGCCGCCGAGGTCGACGAGGAGCAGTTCGCGACGGCGCTGCGCACGGGCGTGGACGCCGTGATGGCGCTCGGCGGTGCCACGCCGGGCGACAAGACCATGATCGACGCCCTGGTACCGGCCGTCGACGCCCTCGGCGACGGTTTCGCCGCGGCGCGCGCCGCCGCCGAACAGGGCGCGGAGGCGACGATCCCGCTCCAGGCCCGCAAGGGCCGTGCCAGTTATCTGGGCGAGCGCAGCATCGGGCACCAGGACCCGGGGGCCACCTCGTCGGCGCTGCTGATCGCCGGACTCGCGGAGGCGAACGGTGAGTGACGAGAAGCTGGTCGGGATCGTGCTGGTGTCGCACAGCGCGCAGGTGGCCGCGTCGGTGGCCGAGCTGGCGAAGGGACTGGCGGGTGGCGGTGTCACGGTGCCCGTCGCCGCGGCGGGCGGCACCGAGGGCGGCGGGCTCGGCACGAGCGCCGAGCTGATCGCCGCCGCGGCGTCGTCCGTCGACCGGGGCGCCGGGGTCGCCGTCCTCACCGACCTCGGCAGTGCCGTGCTGACGGTGAAGGCGCTGCTCGCGGAGGGGGACGAACTGCCCGACGACACCCGTCTGGTCGACGCCCCGTTCGTCGAGGGTGCGGTGGCCGCGGTCGTGACGGCGGCCACGGGTGCCGACCTCGGCGCGGTGGAGGCGGCGGCAGCGGAGGCGTACTCCTACCGGAAGGTGTGAGGTGCGAACGCGACCGCGACGAGTGCGGCCGCGAGCAGCGAGCAGCGAGTACGGCCAAGCCGGACCGTCCGCCGCCACCGTGACCGCCGCGCGCATCGTGGCCACGAGTTCGGCGTCGGCGGCGGCGGGGGCCCGGTCGGTGCCGACCGTGCGGCGGGCGTAGTGCTCGACGGCCGCGCACAAGGCGGCGTTCAGCACGGACCGGCGTCGCCGTGGGCGCCGGGCCGGGCGCGCACGGACCGGCCGCGCTCGCCCCGCACTTCGTCGACGTCGGGCCGGCCGAGCCCGAGGAGCGGGCCGCCGCCATCGTGTTCCTCGCCTCGGACGCGGCCGCCCCACGTCAACGGCGTGGTCCTGCCCGTCGACGACGGCCGGGCCGGCGCTCTGACGGCCGCTCAGCCGCCTTGGACGAACAGCCGCGCCAGCCGCTCACCCGCGGCCACCGCCGCCGCGTGGTCCTCGATCGGCTTCACCTCGGTGTCCTTGAAGACGATGTAGGTGACGCCGGAGGGCGTGCCGCCGCTGTGCGGGTCGGGCGAGATGCCGAGCGCCTGGGCGGTGGCGTAGGACGCCTCCCCGATGATGTCGGCCGGACCCGTGTCGCCGACCACCGCGTACTGCACCCGGTCGCCGTAGACGACGGCCGCGAGCGAGCCGCCGTGCACGCCGTGGGCACGGTGGTCCCAGACGGGGCTCGCGGAGGGCACGACGATGTAGGGCAGTTCCTCGGCGCTCAGATAGCGCCCGTCGGACTGCGTGAACGCCGTACTGGCGTAGAACAGCCCGTCGGTGCCGTCGTTGCAGTACGGGCCCGGCCGCCCGTCGCAGTCGATGTCCATGTCCGCCGTCCAGTGGACGGCTGTGTCGGTGCCGCAGACGGGGACGGTGGCGGGCGCGTCCTCGTCGGTGCGGTACCGGCCGTCGGAGACCTGGGCGCAGTCACGGACCCTGGCCAGCAGGTCGGCGGCGCGGACGGAACCCTCGCCGCGCGGCGCCACCCGCTGCCGCGCGACGGCCTCGCGGGGGGCGTCGGCCGGGGGCAGCGTCGGAGCCAGCAGGGCGAGACCGGCGGCAGCCAGCGTCAGCGACCGGACACGCACGATGAAGGACCCTCTCGTGGGGGGCTTGACGAACACCCGGCCTAATCTGATGCCGGCCGGAGCGCCCGTCCACCCCGAATGGGCCGTACGGTCCAAAGAATCTGACGGTTCGACAGGGGACCCGGGGCCGGAACCTTTTCAGGCTCCGGCCGCCCGGGCACCCGCGCCGGCGCGGGATCAGCGACGACAGCGGTCCGCGCCACAGGCATGAACTCCCCGACTCACCGGGCGAGTTCAGCCATGAAGAACTTCAGCATACGTAACTCTCCCGGTGCGTCACCCAGGACGGCACTCCTGGCCGCCCTCCTGCCCGCTCGCTCGGCCGTACCGTCCGCCTCCTTCGTGACCGCCCTCTTGTCCTTCGTGACCGCCCTCTTGATGGAACGGCGACACCGGGGCCATATTGGTCCGGACCATTGCCACGGTGCCGTGCCGGGAGGCGAGTCGTGCGACGCGTACTGCCGCTCTGCGGGCTCCTGCTCGTCGCGTCCTGCGGCTGGGCGGGGGCCGAGGACGGGGAGACCGGCCGGCTCCCCGGCGCCCCGACCGGAGTCACCGCCGCCGCGGGCAGCGCGACCAGCGTGCACGTGATGTGGAACGCGGTCGCCGCGGCCGAGGGCGTCGGCGGGTACGAGGTGTACCGCGGCCCCACGAAGGTGACCGACGTTCCCGCCTCCTCGCACATGGTGGACGTCACCCGGCTGCGCCCGTCCACGACGTACGTCTTCACCGTGCGCGCCCGGGACTCCGCCGGACGGCTCGGGCCGCGCAGCCGTGAGGTGCGCGCGACGACTCCGGCGGCCGTCGCCGCCGACCGCTCGGCCCCGACCCGTCCGGGCGGCCTCGCCGGACGCGCGGCGGGCAGCCGGGCGGTCCAGCTGTCCTGGTCGGCGTCGACGGACGACCGCAAGGTGGTCTCGTACGACGTCTACCAGGGCGGTGTGAAGATCCACAGCGTCGGCGGGGGCCAGACCGCGACGGTGGTCACGGGTCTGCGGCCGGGCACCCGCTACGCCTTCACCGTCCGGGCCCGGGACGCGGCCGACAACCTCTCGCCCACCGGCGCCACGGTCCGCCTCACCACCGCGCCGGGCACCGACGACGGGCGCGACACCGCGCCGTCCTCCTTCCGCGCGACCACCCACGCGGCCGACGGGGCGTACTACCTCGACCTGTCCTGGGAGCCGCCGCGCACGGACGGCGTGGTCACGGAGTATCAGATCCAGCTCGACGGCCGGCCGGCCACCTCCCTGGTGTGGGGCGGGACCCCACCGCGCGGCCGGGCGACCTACAGCTTCTACGTGGGACGGGAGGCGGGGGCCCGCCATCGGGTACGGCTGCGGGCCAGGCTGCCGGACGGCACCTGGGGCGGCTTCTCGGCCGAAGCGACGGTGACGACAGGGGCGGGCGGCACGACTGCGCCCTGACGCGGCCCGGGGTTGCGTCAGGGGGCGGCACGACTGCGCCCTGACGCGGCCCGGGGTTGCGCCGTCCGAAGGACGCCGTCACCTGTATGGGGCGGCCGGAGTGCGGGCCGTGCCCAGGACACGTTGGCTGCACTTCAGGGGGCACGGCCTTCCCGATCCTCGGCGGCGCCAGGGATGTGCCGCCGACCGTGCCGCCGGAGGACAACCGATGCGCACTACCCACCTTCTCCTCCGCGCCGGCCTGACCGTCACCGCCGCCGCGGCGCTGCCGCTCGCCCTGGCTCCCGCGCCGGCCCTGGCCCGGGGCCCGGGCATCTCGGTGAGCACGACCGGATCGACCGTCTCGGTGACGACCAGCGCGTGCGCGCAGCTCAACGGCAACTGGGGCACCGCCTCACTGCTCACCAGCAACCAGGGGGCCTTCTCCGAGGGCCGTCAGGCGACGCTGTCCGGCACGAGCGTCAGCCAGTCCGCGGCCTGGTCGAACGTCAGCCCAGGCACGTACACGGTGGCCGTCACCTGCTCGAACACCTCCACCGCGGGAACCCAGACGGTGATCGTGTCCGGGGCCGCCGGGCCCTCCACGCCGTCCGCCCCCGCCGCGCCGACCGGCGCGCCGCCGCCCCCGACACCGCCGCCCCCGCCCGCACGGGGCGTCCTGGGCGGTCTCGGCGGTACCAGCCAGGACTTCGGCGACCTGACGATGGCGGCGGGCGGAGCCCTGGTGGGCGGCGGTGTCGTCGCCGTCGCCTGGATCCTGCGCCGGCGGTCGAGGCCGCACCGGTTCTAGGCGTGTTTCGGCAGTCCCGTCCGGCCCGCGCTCACGCTCGCGCTCACGGCCGCTCGTCGCGTTCCAGCTGCGCGAACTCGTCCAGCGCGTGCGTGAGCCAATGGGTCCAGAACGTCTCCAGGTCGATACCCGCCCGCAGCACGAGGTGCCGCAGCCGGTCCTCCGCACGGTCCCTGCCGGGCGGGAAGTCGCGCTTCTCGATCTCCTCGTACTCGGCCAACTGCCGCCGGTGCAGGTCGAGATGGCGGCGCAGGTCGGCCTCCAGGCCCGCGGTTCCCACCACGGCCGCGGCGCGCAGCCGCAGCAGCAGCGTGTCGCGGTGCGGCTTGGGGTCCTGCTCGGCGGCCGTCCAGCGGGCCAGTTCGGCGCGGCCCGCGGGCAGCACCTCGTAGGTCTTCTTCTGCCCGCGGGCCGGCTGCTCGGCCGGCAGCGCGCGGATGTACCCCTCGGTCTCCAGTCGTCCCAGCTCGCGGTAGATCTGCTGGTGCGTGGCCGACCAGAAGTAGCCGATCGACCTGTCGAACCGGCGGGTCAGATCCAGCCCGGCCGACGGCTTCTCGAGCAGGGCGGTGAGGATCGCGTGCGGGAGTGACATGGAGTCATCCTAGGGAGCGGCCGGGCCGCTCCCAGGACAGGTCCTAAAGGGCCGCCGCCAGCTCCGTGCCCTGTTTGACGGCACGCTTGGCGTCGAGCTCGGCGGCCACGTCCGCGCCGCCGATGAGGTGCACTTCGCGCCCGGCGGCGAGCAGTTCCTCGTACAGGCCGCGGCGCGGTTCCTGACCGGTGCACAGCACGATCGTGTCGACGTCCAGGACGGTGCTCTCGCCGCCGACGGTGATGTGCAGTCCGGCGTCGTCGATCCGGTCGTAGGTCACGCCCGGGACCATGGTGACGCCCCGGTGCTTCAGCTCGGTGCGGTGGATCCAGCCGGTGGTCTTGCCGAGGCCGGCGCCGACCTTGCTGGTCTTGCGCTGGAGCAGGTGGACGGTGCGCGGCGGAGCGGGCCGCTCCGGAGCGGCCAGGCCGCCGGGCGAGCTGTAGTCCATGTCGACACCCCACTGGCGGAAGTAGGTCGCCGGGTCCTCGCTCGTCTTGTCGCCGCCGTCGGTGAGGTACTCGGCGACGTCGAAGCCGATGCCGCCCGCGCCGAGGATCGCGACGCGGTCGCCGACGGGGGCGTTGTCGCGCAGCACGTCCAGGTAGCCCACGACGCTGGGGTGGTCGACGCCGGGGATGTCCGGGGTGCGCGGGGTGACGCCGGTGGCGACGACCACCTCGTCGTGGTCGGCGAGGTCCTCGACGCCGACCCAGCTGCCGAGCCGTACGTCCACGCCGTGCGCGTCGAGCTGGTGGCGGAAGTAGCGCAGCGTCTCGTCGAACTCCTGCTTGCCGGGGACCCGGCGGGCCACGTTGAGCTGGCCGCCGATCTCGCTCGCCGCGTCGAACAGGGTGACCGCGTGGCCGCGTTCGGCCGCGCTCACCGCGCAGGCGAGGCCGGCCGGTCCTGCGCCGACGACGGCGACGCGCTTGCGCAGCCGGGTCGGCGAGAGGATGAGCTCGGTCTCGTGGCATGCGCGCGGGTTGACCAGGCAGGAGGTGATCTGCCCGCTGAAGGTGTGGTCGAGGCAGGCCTGGTTGCAGCCGATGCAGGTGTTGATGGCCTCGGGACGCCCGGCCGCGGCCTTGGCGACGAAGTCCGGGTCGGCGAGCATCGGGCGGGCCATCGAGACCATGTCGGCGCAGCCGTCGGCGAGCAACTGCTCGGCGAGTTCCGGGGTGTTGATGCGGTTCGTCGTCACGAGCGGGACGGAGACCGCGCCCATCAGCTTTTTCGTGACCCAGGTGTACGCGCCGCGCGGCACGGAGGTCGCGATGGTGGGGATGCGGGCCTCGTGCCAGCCGATGCCGGTGTTGATGAGGGTCGCCCCGGCGGCCTCGACGGCCCTGGCGAGGGTGATCACCTCGTCGAGCGAGGAGCCGCCGGGCACCAGGTCCAGCATGGACAGCCGGTAGATGACGATGAAGTCCTCGCCGACCGCCTCGCGCACCCGGCGCACGATCTCCACCGGGAAGCGCATGCGGTTCTCATACGAGCCGCCCCAGCGGTCGGTGCGGTGGTTGGTCTGCGCGGCGATGAACTCGTTGATGAGGTAACCCTCGGAGCCCATGATCTCGACGCCGTCGTAGCCGGCCTGCCGGGCGAGGCGGGCGGCGCGGGCGTAGTCGTCGATCGTCCGCTCGACCTCGGCGTCGGTGAGCTCGCGGGGCGGGAAGGGGCTGATGGGCGCCTGCGCGGGGCTCGGCGCGACCAGGTCGGGGTGGTAGGCGTACCGGCCGAAGTGCAGGATCTGCATCGCGATCCGGCCGCCCTCGCGGTGCACGGCCTCGGTGATCTCGCGGTGCTGCTCGGCCTCGGCGTCGGTGGTGAGCTTCGCGCCGCCCTCGTACGGACGTCCCTCGTCGTTGGGCGCGATGCCGCCGGTGACGATCAGGCCCACTCCCCCGCGGGCCCGGGCGGCGTAGAACTCCGCCATGCGCTCGAAGCCGCGCTCGGCCTCCTCCAGGCCGACGTGCATGGAGCCCATCAGGACGCGGTTGGGCAGTGTGGTGAAGCCCAGGTCGAGCGGGCTCAGCAGGTGGGGGTAACGGCTCATCGAGGCCTCCGTGGGCGGTGTCGTCACCTCCTGTTGTAGAGGACTGGCCGCCGTTTATGCAACTAGTTGCAAAAACAATCGGGACCGTTGTCGCGCACGTCACGTGACAGGGAGTACGCGGGAAGGCCCGGGGCGAGGCACGCGACCACGAGGGCAGGGCGCGGCGCAGCCGGGCGGCCCGGACCGGAGCGTGCGGCTCACGGGGCTGTCCGCGGTCCACGCTCCGGTCCACGGCGGGCCGTGCTCGGCCCGCCCCGCCCGGCGGTCGGGCGCCTACATGCTCTCCAGCCTGAGGTGCAGTTCCCGCTCCTGGTCGCCCGAAGCCCCGCTCAGGTTCTGCACGGCGAAGAGCGAGTCGACGGTCGTACGGAACCGGTCGATCGCCCAGTAGCCGCCCTGCACGTCGGCCGTGACGTGCCCGGCGAGCCGGGCCGGGTGGTCGCAGGTGCGCGTGTCGGCCACGTCGAACGTGCCGAGCCACACCATGGGCCGTGTCTCGTGGAGCTGTGTCGGTACGTCCTCGGCGCACCGGTCGGACTCGAAGCACGCGCACAGCGTGTCGAACACGATCCGGGCGTCCTCCTTGCTGCAATCGCTGATCGCGACGGAGACGGATTCCGAGTGCGGTCCACCTTCAGTGTCCATCGTGATCGCTCCTCTCGTCACCGGGGTGTGGTGCCGCGGGTTCCCCGTGACACGGCACCCCATCCCAAGAAAAGCACCACCTGCGCGGACAGACCACCGGCGACGCCCGGCCGCGACGCGGTGACGGCCCGGTCCCGGCCCGGTCCCGCCCCGGCCGCGACCCGAGCCCGGTCCGGCCTCCGCCCGTCGGCCCGGGCGGAGACCGGGCCGCCCGTCGGCTAACCGCGCGTGAAGCGGTACGTCTTGCTGTCGGTCAGCACGCAGAAGCCCGGGGACACGACGATCACGCGCAGCGTGCCGGTGCGGCGGTCGTAGTCGATGCCCTCCGCCTCGAACGTGCCCGAGCACGAGCTGCGCAACGGCAGCTGCCGCAGCGCGGTGACATGGCCCGAGACGTCGGACGTGCCGTTCGGCTCGGCGGACAGGTCGATCTGGAGCAGCGGCTTGGTCACGCCGAACAGGGTGCCCGCCGGGTCGTCGGAGGAGCACAGCAGCTGGGTGGGGCCGGAGAAGTCGCAGCCCTGGACGTCGCGCACGGCGTGGTCCAGGTTGACGGTGGAGGCCTGCGGGAGGTTCGCGGAGGGCGAGGTGGCCGGGTTGACGCCCGGGGTGGGGAAGACCAGCAGCCGGCTCATGGTGCCGTACTCCCCCGACAGCATCCACTGGCCGCCCTGCGAGATCGCGGCCCACGAGTTGTTCAGCGCCTCGCCGGCGCTGAGCGTGTGCACGTACTCCGACCAGCCGCCGCCCGGCGCCTGCACCCGGAACATCTTCGTGTTGCCCGAGTCGCGCTGGTAGGGCTCGACGTAGTAGCCGCCGTAGGAGGCGTCGGGGTCGCCGACGTGGTTCCAGCCGCGGCTGGAGACACCTACGGGGATCGTGCCGATGCCCGTGTAGTGGTTGGGGCTTCCGGCGGGGACCTCCACCGAGGCCAGGCCCTGGCTCTCGGTGAGCGGGTCGGCGCGGTCGGAGCCGACCTCCGTCCAGGTGTCGGCCGCCGCGGCGGGCGGCGCGGCGGACAGCGTGACGACGGTGGCGGTGGCGAGAGCGATCAGACCCGTCAGGGCGGCCTGACAACGTTGCCGGGCGGGACGCGGGCGCAGGGGCATCGGACGGCTCCTCCGTGGGGGGCGGGACGCGTTCGGCGGACAGTCTGGCGCGACGTCATGGTCATGTACAGACCAACCCGAGGAACGGTTGGCGTCCCGTACCGGAACGACCTCTGTCCGTTCGGCGACGCACCGTGCACGGCCGGGCACCCCCCGAGGTATCCGTGTCGAGAGATGGTGCAGGAGCACGCGGGTGGCGTACGAGAAGGGTTGAGCGCGATAGAACAAGGGGAGTCGGCATGGGGCGACGGCGTGCCGCGTGGACGGTCGGAGGCGGTGCGTGGGATGAGTGCAGCCGGATCACCGGTGACCCGGGACGGCGAACCGGTAGGTGGGCCGGAGCAGCCGAGCGGGCTGCTCGACGTGCTCAACGTGGCCTCGGTCGTGCTGGACACCGAGGGGCGCATCGCGCTGTGGAGCCCTCAGGCCGAAGAGCTGTTCGGCTACCCGGCGCACGAGGCGCTGGGCCGGTTCGCGGCCCACATCATGGTGCACGAGGAACACGTCGAACTGGTCGTCAAACTGTTCGCCGACGTCATGGCCACCGGCGAGGGCTGGGCCGGTGCCTTCCCGATCCGCCGCAAGGACGGCAGCACCCGGCTGGTGGAGTTCCGCAACATGCGGCTGCTGGACGAGCGGGGCGACGTCTACGCCCTGGGCCTGGCGACCGACCAGTCGACGGTGCGCCGGCTGGAACGCGACGTGGCGCTGTCGTCCCGGATGGTGGAGCAGTCCCCGGCCGGGCTGGCCGTCCTCGACACCGACCTGCGGTTCGTGTCGGTCAACCCGGCGCTGGAGCGGATGGACGGCATCCCCGCCACGGAGCACCTCGGGCGGTCGGTGCACGAGGTGCTGCCGCTGCAGGACGCCGACGTCCTGGTCACGGAGGCACGCCAGGTGCTGCGGAGCGGTCTGCCGGTCATCGACCGGCGCATCGTGGGCCGCACCCCGGCCGATCCGGACACGGACCACGCCTGGGCGGTCTCCCTGTACCGGCTGGAGGACGCCCGCGGCACCGTGCTGGGGGTGGCCGCCTCGACGATCGACATCACCGAGCAGTACCGGGCACAGATCGAGGCGGAGGCGGCCAGGCGGCGCCTGGCCGTCATCGCCGACGCCTCGGCCCGGATCGGCACCACGCTGGAACTGGAGCGCACGGCCTGCGAACTGGCCGACGTGGCGGTGCCCGAGCTCGCCGACAGCGCGGCCGTGGATCTGCTGGAGGCGGTGGTGGAGGGCCGCAACAGCGGCCTGGGCCCCGCCGAGGCGGCGATCATCCGGGCGCTGGCCGTGCGGACCGACGACGCCCCCGAGGTGCTGCGGGCGGCGGACCCGACCGGTCAAGTGGCCCGCTACGGACCCGACCGGCTCATCACGGAGTGCGTGCGCACCGGCGACCCGGTCATGGTGGCGCAGGTCAAGGACGAGGACCTGGCGCGGATCGCCCGCTCCCCCGAGATGGCGGAGCTGCTGGGCCGGGCGGGGGTCCACTCGTATCTGGCCGTACCGCTGATCGCGCGGGGCGAGGTGCTCGGCGCCCTCGACCTCAAACGCTTCCGCAATCCGCTGCCCTTCGACGAGGACGACCTGCTGCTCGCCCGGGAGCTGGCCGCCCGGGCGGCCGTGCAGATCGACAACGCCCGCTGGTACCAGAACGCCCGCGACACCGCGCTCATGCTCCAGCGGAGCCTGCTGCCCAGTCATCCGTCCGTCACCGGGGGCCTGGAGGTCGCCTCGCGCTACCAGCCCGCGGGCGCCACCACCGAGGTCGGCGGCGACTGGTTCGACGTCATCCCGCTGGGGGACGACAAGACGGCGCTCGTCGTGGGCGACGTGATGGGCAGCGGCATCAACGCCGCCGCCACGATGGGCCGGCTGCGCACCGCGACGAACACCCTGGCCTCGCTCGACCTCGACCCCGCGGTGCTCCTGCAGCACCTGGACCGGATCACGGCCGGCCTCGACCACTCCATCGCGACCTGCGTCTACGCCGTCCACGACCCCCGGCGGCGGCAGTGCCTGATCGCCAACGCGGGGCACCTGCCCCCGGCCAGGCTGCGCCCCGGGCATCCTCCGGAGCTGCTCGACCTGCCCACGGGCGTACCGCTGGGCGTGGGCGGCGTCGAGTTCACCACCGTCACCGTCGGCTTCGACCCCGGCGACCAGCTCGTCCTGTACACCGACGGGCTCGTGGAGACGCGCCGGCACTCGATCGACGAACGCCTGGACACGTTGCTCACCCTCCTCGACGACGCCTCGCGCCCGTTGGAGAACCTCTGCGACCACCTGCTGCGCACGCTGCACCACCCCGACAACCACGACGACGTGGCGATCCTCGTCGCACGGGCCCGCCAGGACCCCGCGCCGCCCGCCGCGTGACGACCCACGCGCTCTCGGTACACGCACCGTCGCCTCGGACGCCGCCGTCCGCGGTGACGACTCGGGCTCCGGGGCGGCCGCGCCCGAGAAGGCGAGGCGGCCTTCCCGGTCGGCTCCCGCTCCGGCTCCGGCACCCTGACCGCGACCCACGTACCGTCCGGCGGCTTCGACGTCAGGGGGCCGGGCGACCGGCCCGGTGCCCCCCGGGGCACGGCCCGGACGACCGCCGCGAAGACCACGCGCCCTCGCCCGCCCCGTCGTCCGGGACGCGGCGACCCGACCCGCTCCGGCGCCGGGCCGGGTCGCGGGCCCTACCCGCCCCTGACCCCGATCACCACGTGCGCGTACAGCTCCTCGGACTCCGCCAGGGAGGCGGTCAGACCGGCGCGGCTGAAGGCCTCGACGGCCGCCGGCGCCTGACGCTCGCTGGTCTCCACGAACAGACAGCCGCCGGGGGCGAGCCAGTCGGGGGCCGCGTCGGCGACGCGGCGCAGCAGGTCGAGTCCGTCGGCGCCGCCGTCGAGGGCGGTCAACGGTTCGTGGTCGCGCGCCTCGGCCGGCAGCAGCGGGACCTCGTCGGTGGGGACGTACGGCACGTTGGCGGCGAGCACGTCCACACGGCCGCGCAGGGTGTCCGGGAGCGCCTCGAAGAGGTCGCCCGCGTGGACGTGACCATCGATGTTGCGGCGGGCGCAGCGCACGGCGACCGGGTCGATGTCGGCCGCGTGCAGTTCCACCGGGCCCAGTGCGGCGGCCAGGGCCGCGCCGACCGCGCCGGAGCCGCAGCACAGGTCCACGACGACAGCGGCCCGCGGGACCCGGGCGAGGGCCTGGGTGACGAGGAACTCGGTACGGCGGCGGGGCACGAAGACGCCGGGTTCCACGGCGATGCGCAGCCCGTGGAACCCGGCCCAGCCGAGGACGTGTTCGAGGGGCAGGCCCGCGACGCGGCGGTCCACCATGGTGGTGAGCTCGTCCGGCGTGCGGGCGGTGGCGAGGATCAACTCCGCCTCGTCCTCGGCGAAGACGCACCCGGCGGCGCGCAGCGCGGCGACGACCGGGGAGCGGGAAGCGGACAACGAGGGAGTGGGTGAGGGCATGGGGCCGAGAGCCTTTCGGAAGCCGAAGGGCGCTCTCGCGGTCACCCGCAGTCGGTGGACCACGCCGTCGCGACGAGGTGAGAGCACCCGATCTGACCAGCGGTAATGGGTCCCACCTCCTCGATCTTCCGGGCTGGGGCAGTCCACAGCCGGACCGCCACCTTACCCCAACGGGCAGGCTGCCACCGTCCCTTCGGGCCGCCGGTCGGCGGCCTCGCCCCACCCACGAGTTGTACTATGCAACCAGGAGGACGAGGGAGTTCCGGTGACAGCGACCGAGGCCGTGGAGAGCATCCATCGGGAGATGACGGTCTTCGCCCGCCGGGCCCGCGCCTCGGCGGGCCGGATACACCCCGAACTGTCGCTGGTCTCGTACACGCTGCTCGGCCACCTGGAGGAGCGGGACGGCTGCCGGGCCACCGACCTGGCCGCGCACTACGCCCTCGACAAGTCCACCGTCAGCCGCCAGGTCGCCGCGCTGGAGCGGGCCGGTCTGATCGAGCGCCGGGTCGACCCGCAGGACCACCGCGTCCAGGTCCTGCATCTGACGGACGCCGGCCGCGGCATCCTCCTCCAGGTCACGCAGAGCCGCCGGGCCGCCTTCCGGGAACGGCTCGCGCAATGGCCGGAGCAGGATCTGGAGCGGTTCGCCGGGTATCTCGAGCGCTACAACGCCTGGCCGGCCTCGCTCCCCACGGACGACTGAGGGCGCCGGACCGGACCGTCACTCCGCCGCCACGGACGGCCGGCCGCACCCCTGCGTCACTCCGTCACGGCGAGGGCGGAGGGGTACAGCCGGGTGCGACCGGCCGCGACCCCTCGCTACGACACCGCCACCGTCCGGCCCTCCGTCAGCCGCTCCGGCGCCCGCGCCGCCATGAAGGCCGTCCTGAGCCGCAGACGGAAGCCCAGGGACTCGTACAGCCGGATGGCGCCCGTGTTGCCGGCGCCGGTGTGCAGGAACGGGGTCTCGCCGCGGGCGCGGATGCCATGGGCGACGGCCCTGATCAGACGGGTGGCCAGGCCCTGGCCGCGGACGGACGGGTCGGTGCAGACCGCGCTGATCTCGGTCCAGCCGGGCGGGTGCAGCCGCTCCCCCGCCATGGCGACGAGGGCGCCGTCCCGCCGGATGCCCAGATAGGTGCCGAGTTCGACGGTGCGGGCCTGGAAGGGGCCGGGCTGCGTGCGGGCGACCAGGTCGAGCATCTCGGGCACGTCGGCGGGGCCGAGACGGACCGCCTCCGGATCCGGCGCGGTGGTCATGCCCTCGTCCACCAGCTGGACGCCGGCCACGTGGAAGGTGATCTCCCAGTCGGGCGGGACCTGCCCGCGGAAGCCGAGCAGCGGGACCTCGGCCCCGGGGCCGGCGAGCGCGGCGAGGTCCGCCCAGTCGTCGGCGTCCGGCTCGTCGGGCAGGGCCTGCCAGGGCGAGACGTCGACGGGATAGCGCAGCACCCGGCCGCGCCGCTCGGCGAATCGGGCGTGCGGGCCGGTGAGGGAGGCGAGGGCGGGGTTGTCGAGGACGTGCCGCTGCCTCGGCTCGGGGATGGCCAGGGGGATGTCCTGGGGAGTGCTCATACGGCGACCTCGATCACGACCTTGCCACGGGCGTGGCCCTCCTCGACGGCACGCAGCGCCTCGCCCGCCCGCTCCAGCGGGAACGTGCGGGTGACGTGCGGGTCGAGGGAGCCCTCGACCACGAGATCCGCCACCGCCGCCAGGACGGCCGCGGTGCGCGCCCGCTCGACGCGGGCGCCGCCCAGACGCACGACCTCCTGCTCCGGCGCCCCGGCGGTGATCAGCCGGGTGCGGTCGGTCAGCAGGGTCGCCGCGTCGGCGAGCACCCGGCCGCCGACGAGGTCGTAGACGCCGTCGACGCCGTCCGGGGCGGCGGCGCGGGCCCGCTCGGTCCAGTCCGGTCCGGAGGGCACGTGGACGGCGCCGATCGACTCGACGAAGTCCTTCTTGGCCGCGCTCGCGACCCCGACGACGCGCAGTCCGAGGGCGCCGGCGATCTGCACGACGGCCGAGCCGACCCCGCCGCCCGCACCGGTGACCAGGAGGGTCGCCCCGGCGGGCAGGCCGAGCTGGCGGACCCCGTCGTAGGCGGTCGCGGCGGCCACCGGCAGGGTGGCGGCGTCGGTGTGGGACAGGCCGGCGGGCTTGTGCGCGGTCACCTCGGCGGGCAGCAGCGCGTACTGGGCGTAGCCGCCGGCCGCCGTGTTGCCGAAGACCTCGTCACCGACGGAGAAGCCGGTCACGCCCTCGCCGGTCTCCTCGACGACTCCGGAGACCTCGTTGCCCAGGACGACGGGGAACTCCCGCTCCCCGCTCTCGCCGGGCCGCCGGAAGCCCGTGCGCTGCTTCCAGTCGACGGGGTTCACCCCCGCCGCGCGGACCGCGACGAGGACCTGGCCGGGGCCGGGACGGGGCCGGTCCACCTCGGCCTGCTCCTGCGTCTCCGGGCCGCCGTACCGGGTGAAGACGTACGCCTTCGGCATCTGCTCCCACTCTCCTTCGCTGTCGCCGTGCCACGGCTCGTGCGGTTCGATCCGATGGACGGCACGCCTCGTGCAAGAGAGATCGACGGTCGGCTATTCCCGGGCGCGGGAGAGTTCATACCGCCTTCACGATCGCGGGCGGAACACCGCCAGGGCCTGCCTGACGTGCGCGTACGGCGGCTGCGGCGCGGACGGCCGGTGTCGGCAGCGGGCCGCCCGAGCGCGCCGGGGCCCGCACGTTCGGCGCCCGGACCACCTCCGTGCGCACGCGGTCGGCGGGCGGCCCGTCCGCCGCGATGCGCGCGGCTCGCGATCGATGTCCTTCGAACGGGGTACGAAACTCATGTGGCTCTCGCACGTGGTGCGGGGGGAGTGACACACCGGCCTCCGGTACCGCTCCCTCCGGCCCCTCGGCTCCGGTGACGGGGAGGAGGTCGGTCGACATGCGGACCCGGACACGGCTTCGGCGCCTGCGGCGCAGTGCGCTGCGGCGCAGGTCGGACGTCATCGAGGTGTGGACGGCGCTGCTCGTCACCGTCCTGCTGTTGGTGGGCGCGCCCCTCGGCGGGGCGTTCGCCGGCTGGTGGGCGCACGACGAGGCGCGGTCACTCGCCGCGGCCGAGCGGGCGGAACGCCATCGGGTGCGGGCCGAGGTGACCGGCCGGACGCCCGACACACTGCCCTACATGGAGGCGGCGACCTCACAGCACACGTATCGCGTCGCCGTGCGCTGGACGGAGCCGGACGGCCGCGTGCGGACGGTCACGGCACGGGTGCCGGCCGGGGTGCACCGCGGTGACCGGGTCGACGTGTGGCTGGACCCGCGGGGCCGGAGCGTCGCCCCGCCGTCGACCCGGACGGCGGTCTGGCAGCACACGTTCTGCGCGGGGGCCTGTGGCACGGCCGCCGCCGTCGCCCTGGTGCTCCTGGGGCAGGGGACGGTCCGCCGAGTGGCCCTGCGGCACCGGATGGCCGAGTGGGAGCGGGACTGGGCCCGGACCGAGCCGGAGTGGACGCGCCGCCACCGCGCGTGACCCCTCCGGGGCCCGGCACCGCGCATGACCTCACCAGCACCCTGCGACCCGCGTGACCTCACCAGACCTCACCAGCACCCGGAACCGCACGTGACCTCTCCAGCACCCCTCGGCGCGCGTCCCCCTCCCCCGTCCCCCTCACCCCTCCCGCTCCTCGCCACCGCACACGAGCTCTCCCGCGCCGGCCACACGCGCGACGCCCCCGTGCCATCGGGAGCACCTGCCCCCTCCCATGCCGTGACCTCTCCGGCGGCCGGCGATTGAACCGTTTCACAGCGCCCTGGCGCACGCTTCGCCGCGACACGTACGGTGTGTCGTCGCACGCTCCGTTCTCACCGAAGGCGGTCCTCGATGGCATTGTTCGACCTTCCCCTCGACGAGCTCCGTGAGTACCGCAGCGAGTCCGCCGAGCCGGAGGACTTCGACGTGTTCTGGTCGAAGACGCTCCAGGAGGCACGTGGACACGACCTGGACGCCCGCTTCGAGCCGGTCGACACGGGCCTGGCCACGGTGCGGGTCTACGACGTGACGTTCGCCGGGTTCGGCGGTCACCCGGTGAAGGGCTGGCTGACGCTGCCCGCCGGGGCCGAGGAGCCGCTGCCGCTGGTGGTGGAGTTCGTCGGGTACGGCGGCGGACGCGGCCTGCCGCACGAGCACCTGCTGTGGGCGTCGACGGGCCGCGCCCACTTCGTCATGGACACCCGCGGCCAGGGCAGCGCCTGGGGCGGCGGTGGCGGCACCGCCGACCCGGTGGGCGGTGCGCCCGCGTACCCCGGTTTCATGACCCGTGGCATCGACGCGCCCGAGAACTACTACTACCGCCGGGTGTTCACCGACGCCGTGCGGGCCGTCGAGGCCGCCCGGTCGCACCCGCTGACCGACGCGTCCCGGACGGTGGCGCTCGGCGCCAGTCAGGGCGGCGGCATCACCATCGCCGTGGGCGGCCTGGTCCCGGACCTGGCCGCGGTCGCCCCGGACGTGCCGTTCCTGTGCGACTACCCGCGCGCGGCGACCCTGACGGACCGTCACCCCTACCGGGAGATCGGGCTCTTCCTCAAGACGCACCGTGGCCGCGGCACGGACGCCCTGCGCACCCTCTCCTACTTCGACGGGGTGCACTTCGCGGCCCGCGGCCGGGCCCCCGCACTCTTCTCGGCGGCCCTGGAGGACCAGACCTGCCCGCCCTCGACGGTCTTCGCGGCCTTCAACGCCTGGGCGCCCGACGACAAGGCGATCGAGGTGTACGACTTCAACGACCACGAGGGCGGCGGCCCGTACCAGGAGGCGACCAAGCTGCGCTGGCTGCGGTCGTACGCCTGAGGGATCTTGAGACGCGCCGGGCGGAGGGAGCCCCTTCCCCCGTCGGGCGAAGGGCTGCATCCGCACCGGCCTCCCCGTCGGCCGTTCCCCCGGTCTTCCCTCCAGTCCGACCAGTCGGTACGTTCTTGGAGCCCGGGTCGCCGCGTCGCGGCCCGGGGTTCCGGCGGACGACGGAGGACGCATGCCCGAGCTGCACGAGCCACAGGTCCACGGCCACTGCGACGCGCGATTCGCGCCGGTGCGCACGGCGTTCGAGGAGAACTTCCGGGAGCGGGGCGAACTGGGCGCCGCGGTCACCGTCACGGTCGACGGCGTGACCGTGGCCGATCTGTGGGGCGGCTGGGCCGACGCGGCGCGCACCCGGCCGTGGGAGCGGGACACGCTGGTCAACGTGTGGTCGACGTCCAAGGGCCCGGTGGCGCTGTGCGCGCACATCCTCGCCGACCGCGGGCTGCTGGACCCGGACGCGCCGGTGGCCACGTACTGGCCCGAGTTCGCGGCCGCGGGCAAGGACAAGGTTCTCGTACGGCATCTGCTGTCGCACCGCGCGGGCCTGTCCGGCCTGCGGGAGCCGCACACGCTCGAGGACCTCTACGACTGGGAACTGACGACCCGTCGGCTCGCGGCGACCGAGCCGTGGTGGGAGCCGGGGACACGGTCCGGGTATCACGCGCTGACGTACGGCTTCCTGGTCGGCGAGGTGGTGCGGCGGGTCTCGGGGCTGCGGCCGGGCGCGTTCCTGGAGCGAGAGGTGACCGGGCCGCTCGGGATCGACTTCACCATCGGACTGCCCGAGAAGGAGGCCGGACGGGCGGCCGAGCTGGTGCACCCGCCGGCCGCCGCGAGCAGTGAACAGGCCGCCGTCTTCGCCCAGTTGGCGCCCGCGGCGCTCGCCGCACTGACCAACCCGGCGGCGGGGGCGGCCGAGGCCAACACACCCGAGTGGCGGGCCGCCGAGATCCCCGCCGCGAACGGCCACGGCACGGCCCGTGCCGTGGCCGCGCTGTACGGGATCCTGGCCGGCCGGAGCTCCCACGCCGGAGACCGGGTCCTCTCCCCCGAGGCCGCCGAGCGGGTGCGCGAAGGCCAGGGCAGTTGCCGCGACCTGGTCCTCGGGGCCGGCTTCGCCCAGGAGACGGAGATCGGGCTGGGTCTGTGGCTCAGCGGCCCGAACGGATCGTACGGACCCAACCCGAGGGCTTTCGGCCACGACGGCTTCGGCGGCTCCTGCGGTCTGGCCGACCCGGAGGCCGGGCTGTCGCTCGGCTACGTGATGAACCGGATGGGGCCTCATATCGCCGACGACCCGAGGAAAATGGCGCTGCTCGACGCCGTGTACAGCGTGGTGTGACGGGCGGTCCGTGCGGGCCGGTTTCGGCCGAACTGGCGGGCCCACCTTCCCTGGTGGTTTAGACCAATGCTTAGATCTGGTCGCGCAATGAGCCCGCACGGCTACGTCTTGTCACCGACAGGAGGCGCGGCATGGCCCGCACCACCCCCCACGACCACGGCCACGATCACGGACACGACCCCGACCATGACCACGACCACGACCACTCGCAGACCGACGACCGGCCCCTCTACTGGCGCATCGCCACGGAGCTGCTGGGCGAGCTGCGCGACGGGACCGTCCCGCCCGGCGAGCGCCTGCCGGGCGAGCGGCGGCTCGCCGAGCACTTCGGGGTCAGCCGGGAGACCGTGCGACAGGCGCTGGAGGTGCTGCGGCACGACGGCCTGGTCGCCACCGACCGGCGCGGCAGCCACGCCACCCTGCCGGGTCACGCCCTGGAGGACCCGGCCTCGCTCGCCTTCCCGGTCGGCGCCCGGGCCGCGGACCCCGGCGCCGTGGACCGGGCGAGCGTCACCTGGGAGCCTCCCTCGCCGGAGCACGCCGAGGCACTGGGCCTCGCCCCCCATCGGCCGACCCTCGTGCACCGCTACGAGTCGGCCGGCGCCGACGGAGGCGGCCGGCGCACGGCGGTGACGTCGTTCTCCGCCGTGGCGCTGTCCGAGGTCGAGGAACTCGCCCGCTACCGCGACCGCGCCGACGGCACCGCGGCGGCCCAACTGCGCCGGGCCTACGACTGGATGCGCAGGGCGGGCCTGACCCTGCACCACCGCGACTCCATCACCCGGCTGGACGGCGCGCCCTCGATGCGGGTGACCCGACGCGTCCACGACCAGTACGCCCGCCCCCTGGAGATCACCGACCTGGTCGTGGACGCCCGGCAGGACGCGCTGGTCTACGAGTTCACCCTGCCCGCGGCCGGCTGACGGTCGGCCGGGCAGGGCCCCGCGCCACTCCTGCGGTGTCACGCCGTACGCCTCCTTGCATCGGGGCGTGAAGCGCCTGGGATCGGCGAACCGCCAGGCTCACCCGATCGAGGCGACGGTACGGCTGCGTCCCGCGGGGGTGGCCGGGGTGGCGCGGGTGGCCGCCCGCTCGCCTTCGACCGGTTCGGCCACGGCTCAGGAAAGGGGACTTCCCCCGGTACGCCGTACCGCCGGACCGCCGACGCGGCTCGGCGGCCGCGGGTGCGGCCGCTCGGCCGTGACCAGCCGCACGCGCGGGCTTCCGTCGCGCCGTCGCCCGAACTCGGGCAGCGCGCGATGACCCACCCGCATCCCGGCCCGCTCCAACTCCCGCCGTGCGTCGGCGAGCCGGAAGGCGCGGTAGTACATGACGAACGGCGGCCGCCACACGGCGTTGCGCACCCGCATGCCCGCGTCGAATCCCCACAGCATCCAGAACGCCGGGGACGACGGGCGGGGCGGGGCGACCACCGGGAACACGAAGCGGCCGCCGGGCCGCAGCACGGAGCGGACCTGGGCGAACAGGCCCGGCAGCTCCCGGGGCAGGAAGTGACCGAAGGCCCCGAGGCTCACCACGAGATCGAAGGCGGGGCCGAACGGGAGGGCCCGTGCGTCGGCCCGGACCCAGGAGACCCGCACCCCGGGGTCCGCCGTACGCGCGCGGGCCTCGGCGAGCATGCCCGCGCTGAAGTCGACGCCGGTGGCGCTCCTGCGGCACACCCGGGCCAGGACGTCCATCCCGGCGCCCGTGCCGCAGCACAGGTCCAGTCCGTCGTCGACGGGCCCGTCCGCCTCGAGCGCGGAGGCCATCGCGTCGAGCACGGAGTCCGGTGTACGGAACGGGGTGTGGTCGAACTTCGGCGCGAGCAGGTCGTAGCCGTGTTCGACGGAGGACAGCGCCTGGACGGCGAGTTCGCGCAGGGTGGGACCTTCGGGGCTGAACATCATGGCCAGCCTAGACGAACCGGTTCATGGACACGCTCGACCGTGGGTGATTACCCTGACCACCTCTACTCAACTAATTGACTATGAGGTGATCCGATGCGCGCGTTCCGCGAGGCCGTCGAGACGGGCGATCTCGACGCCGTGGAGGCGTTGCTGGCCGAGGACGTGGTCTTCACCAGCCCCGTCGTGTTCAAGCCGTACCCGGGCAAGGCGATCACCGCGGCGATCCTGCGCGCTGTCAGCCAGGTCTTCGAGGACTTCCGCTACGAGCGCGAACTCACCGGGGCCGACGGCCGCGACCACGCGCTGGTCTTCGCCGCGCGGGTGGGCGAACGTGAACTCACCGGCTGCGACTTCATCCACCTGGACGACAACGGCCTGATCGACGAACTGACGGTCATGGTCCGCCCGTTGTCCGGCGCCCAGGCCCTGGCGGCGGCCATGGGCGCGCGCTTCGACCAGATCGTGAAGGAGGCGGAGGCACGCTCCGCCTGAGCGGGATCTAGGGCCGGACCGGCGGACGCGGTCGGCATGCGGCGAGCCGACGTTCCAGGAAGCGGCGCTCCGCCGCGTTCTCCACCAGGTCCAGCGCGTGCTCGTACGCCTCGGCCGCCTGCGCGGTCCGCCCCGCGCGCCGCAGCAGGTCGGCGCGGGTGGCCGGGAGCAGGTGGTAGTCGGCGAGGTCACCCTCCCGCTCCAGTTCGGCCACCAGTTCCAGGCCCCGCTCGGGGCCCTCGGCCATGCCCACGGCGACCGCGCGGTTGAGCCGGACCACGGCCGAGGGCACCTGGCGGTGGAGTTCGCCGTAGAGGCCCGCGATGTCCGCCCAGTCGGTCTCGGCGGCCGTGGCCGCGGTGGTGTGGCAGGCCGCGATGGCCGCCTGGATCTGGTAGGGGCCGGGGCGGCCGCGGCGCAGGGCGCTCTCCAGCAGGCCGGCGCCCTCGTCGACGGCGGCCCGGTCCCATCGCGTCCGGTCCTGGTCCTCCAGCGTGACCAGGTCGCCGGCCGGGTCGACGCGGGTGCTCCGGCGCGCGTCGTGGAGCAGCAGGAGGGCGAGCAGACCGAGCGCCTCGGGCTCGTCGGGCATGAGGCGGGCGAGCAGCCGGGCCAGCCGGACCGCCTCCGCGCACAGGTCCGTACGGACCAGGTCGGCGCCGGCCGTCGCCGCGTACCCCTCGTTGAAGAGGAGGTAGAGCACGGCGAGGACGCCGGTCGTGCGCTCGGGCAGCAGATGCGCGGGCGGTACCCGGTAGGGGATGCCCGCGTGCCGGATCTTCCGCTTGGCACGGACCAGTCGCTGCGCCATCGTCGCTTCCGGGACGAGGAAGGCGCGGGCGATCTCCGTCGTGGTGAGGCCCGCGAGCGTCCGCAGGGTCAGGGCCACCCGGGCCTCGATCGGCAGGGCCGGGTGACAGCAGGTGAAGATCAGCCGCAGCCGGTCGTCGTGCACCCCGCTGCCGTCGTCGGGTTCGTCCGGGCCGTACGGGTCCTCGGTCCGCGCGAGCACCGCCGCCTCCTCGAGTCGCTGCGCCCCGACCGCTTCCCGGCGCAGGACGTCGAGGGCGCGGTTGCGGGCGGTGGTGGTCAGCCAGGCGCCGGGGCGGTGCGGCACTCCGTCGCGCCGCCACCGGTCGAGCGCCCGGGCGAAAGCGTCCTGGGCGCACTCCTCGGCGAGGTCCCAGTCGCCGGTCAGCCGGATGAGACCGGCCACGATCTGGCCCCACTCCTCCCGGAAGGCGGCGGCGACCGCCGCCTCGACGTCGTGCCGTGTCACTCCCACACCGGCCGTACCTCCACCGTGCCGCCGCCCAGCGCCGCGGAGTGGCCGGCGGCGAGGGCGATGGCCTCGTCGAGGTCGGCCGCCTCGACGATGTCGAGCCCCGTCACGTACTCGGCGGAGTCGGTGAACGGCCCGTCGGCGAGCAGGATCTCGGCGCCCGCGGCGCGCACGGTGGTGGCGTCGGCGGCCGGGCGCAGCCAGGTTGCGCCGGGCAGCCGGCCGGGGCCGGTCTCCTCGCCGCCGGCCGGCGCGCAGACGAACAGGGCGTACTTCACGACAGGCCGTCCCCCGGGGCCGAGGCGTGTTCGTGGGCGATCAGCCAGCGGTCGCCGACGGCCCGGTAGCCGGTGGTCACGCGCAGGGTCCTGGCCTGCGGGGTGCCGTCGCCGCGGTCGGCGTCGATCCGGACCAGGGCGTGGGCGAAGGCGACGCTCTCGTCGACGCGGAGGCGGAAGGAGAGCACCTCGCGGCGCACCGGCCCGGAGAGGTCGGCGTAGGCGCTCTGCTGGGCCTTGCGGAAGGCCTCCGTGTCGAGCGGTTCCGGGCCGCTGTCCGGGAGGACGATCGCGGCGTCGGGCGCGTAGCAGGCCAGTGCCCGGTCGACGTCCCGGTCCCGGGCCGCCTCGGTCAGTTCGGCCTCGAGGCGGCGGATCCGCTTCTCGGCCTCCTCCTCACCCTCCATCGGCCAGAAGGGGCGCACCTCCATGGCACCGAGGGCGGCCACCGGATGCTTCGCGGCGGCCTCGACCGCCTCCTCCAGGCTCGCGCACTCCAGGATGTCGTAGCCGGCGACGTACTCCTTCGTCTCCGCGAACGGTCCGTCGGTGCGCAGCACCTCGCCGCCGCGCACCCGTACGGTGACGGCTTCGGCGGGCAGCGCCAGGCGGTGGCCGTGCAGCCGTACGCCGCGGTCGCCGAGTTCCTCCACCCAGGGTTCGACGGGCGCCATGCCCGAGGCGTCGGCGGTGTCGTCGCCGCAGACGAGCAGCATGTACTTCATGGGTCCTCCCGGTCGTCACTTGGTTCCTACACCCCACCGACGAACGGAGGCGGCGCGCATCGACACCACGCCGGAAAAAAGATTGCCGGGAGCTTCTCCGGCGCCCGGGGCCGGGTCGTCACGCCGCGGTGTCGAGCTCCCGGACGAGCTCGATCGCCCGGCCCAGGGTGGCGAGCCGGGCGTCCAGCGTCCGGCCGGCCGGATACAGCCGTACGGTGTCCACCCCGGCGTCCCGCCACACCCGCAGCCGTCGGCGGACCATGGCCTCGGTGCCGATCAGCGTCGTGCCCAGCACCATCTCGTCGGTGACGAGAGCGGCCGCGCCGTCCCGGTCGCCCGACTGCCAGCGCTCGCGCACCTCGGCGGCCACCTCCGCCCAGCCCTGGCGGCTGTAGGCCCGGTTGTAGAAGTTGGTCGACGCCGAGCCCATGCCGCCGAGGCTGAAGGCGAGTTCCTTCTTGCGGCCGGCCACCATCGCGCCGAGCGCCTCCTCGTCGGGGGCGAAGGCGACCTCGGCGCCCTGGCAGACGTCGAGGTCGGCCCGCCCGCGCCCGCGTCGGGCGAGCCCCTCGTCGAGCGGGGCGAAGTAGGCCTCGGCCGCGCCCTCGGGCACGAAGCTGGTGCCGAGCCAGCCGTCGGCGACCTCACCGGTCAGCCGCAGCATGGCCGGTGACAGGGCGGCGAGGTAGACGGGGACGGGGTGTTCGGCCCGCGCCGACAGGCGCATCGGGACCGCGTCGCCGCCGGGCAGCGGGATACGGAACTCCTTGCCGGTGTACGAGATCCGGCCGCCGTCGAGCACGCGCCGCACGATCTCCACGGTCTCCCGCATCCGGGCCAGCGGCTTGGCGAACGGGACGCCGTGCAGGCCCTCGATCACCTGCGGGCCGGACGCGCCGAGCCCCAGCAGGAATCGCCCGCCGGAGAGGTTGGAGAGGGTGATCGCGGTCTGCGCGACGGCCACCGGGGTGCGGGTGCCGATCTGGATGACTCCGGAGCCCAGCAGCATCCGGTCGGTACGGGCCGCGTAGTAGCCGAGGGCGGAGGGCGCGTCGGAGCCCCAGGCCTCCGCCACCCAGCAGACGTCGAGACCGAGTTTCTCGGCCTCGACGACGAAGTCGGTCTGCTCGGACCAGGGTTCGCCGCCCGAGGCCTCGACGGTGGTCGCGGTACGCATCAGTCGTCCTCCGCCCGCTTCTTGATGTGGTCCAGGGTGGCGGTCATGTTCTGCTCGAACTCGCGCAGCCGCACGAACACGATCTTCTGTTCCTTCTCCGGCATGTGGTCGATGGCGACGGACAGTCCGGAGCGGCCGGGACCCATCTGCATCCACTGCGACAGTTCGGTGCCGCCGTCGCCCGCGTGGAGCCGGAAGCGCCAGACCGCCGACGGGTCGGCGGGGTCCTGCACCGCCCAGGCGAAGACGCGGCCGGGCTCGCACTCGATGACGTACGAGGTGGTGGCCCACTCGCCGAACGCCTCATGCCTGCTGCGGCCGAGGAAGCGGGCGCCGACGGCCGGCCGGGTGGCGCCGTCGAGCCATTCGATCGACTGGAGTTCGTCGCTCATGCTCGGCATCAGCCCGACGTCGGAGACGAGCTCCCACACCCGCTCGGGTGGTGCGTCGATCCAGGTCCGCACCTCGACGGTGGGTTTGTCGGTGTAGCGCGCGCCCGTCCACTTCACTCCGGTCGGCCTCCTCAACAAGGGGTCTGGCCTTCAGAGTTGCGTCATTGGACTCACTCGTCAAGGGAGTCGGCGGCATCGGCGTGGTCGGGCGTGTCGAATCGGCGCCGGATCTCCGGCCGGTGCCTCAGCCGCTCCGGATAGCCGGGCCCCATCCGCATCGAGGTGTCCTCGGCCCGCAGCGGCTCGCGGCAGGCGGCGCAGACCACCTCGGCCTCGGTGTCGTGACCGCAGGTCCGGTGCCGGAAGACGACCGGCGCGCCCTCCCCTCCCGCGAGCCACCGGTCGCCCCACCGGGACATCACGGCGAGCACGCCGAAGAAGTCCCGCCCCTTCTCCGTCAACACGTAGTCGTAGCGTCGGGGTTCGTCCTGATAGGGCCGCTTGTCGAGCATGCCCTCGGTGACCAGCAGGCGCAGCCGGTCGGCCAGCGTGTTGCGCGCGATGCCCAGTTCCCGCTGGAACTCGTCGAAGCGACGGATCCCGTAGAAGGCCTCACGGAGCACGAGTGGCGTCCACGCGTCACCGAGCAGATCCATGGTTCTGGCGATGGAGCACGGCCAGTTCGAAAAGGATGTTCGCCGCATGACGTAACGATAGCCAACCGCCAACTTCACTTCTTTCCTTAAGAGTTGACGCACCCCTCCGCACCTGCCATGGTCTGGACCTGTTGGCATCTCGGCTGCGCTCAGGTGCCCCTGGACCCACCCTCACCCCCCACCTCACCGCCAAGGAGTGACGTCCATGATGTCCACCCTTCGCCTCGGCCCGTTCCGGCGCAGACGTCTCGCCCTCGACCGTCTCGCCTTCGCCGCCGCTCTCGCCGCCCTGCTGACCGCTCTGCTGACCGTCACGCCCGCGCGCGCGGCGGACGGCCAGATCAGCGGGCTGGCCGGGAAGTGCGTCGACGTGGCGGGCGCGAGCAGCGCCAACGGGACCGCCGTGCAGCTCTACGACTGCAACGGCACCGGCGCCCAGATCTGGTCCAACCCGGGCGACGGCACCCTGCGCGCGCTCGGCAAGTGTCTCGACATCGTCGACCGGAGCACCGCCGACGGGGCCGCGGTCCAGCTGTGGGACTGCGCCGGCAGCGCCAACCAGCAGTGGGTGGTCACCGCGGCCCACGACATAGTGAACCCGGCCGCGAACAAGTGCCTCGACGTGCGGGAGAACAACAGCGCCAACGGCACCCGCCTGCAGATCTGGACGTGCACGGGCGGCGCGAACCAGAAGTGGAACGCCCCCGCGAGCGGTGGCGGCGGCAATCCCTCGGGCTTCGTGGTGAGCGAGGCGCAGTTCAACCAGATGTTCCCGGGCCGCAACGGCTTCTACACCTACAGCGGGCTCACCGCCGCGCTGTCGGCCTACCCGGGCTTCGCCAAGACCGGATCCGACACGGTCAAGAAGCAGGAGGCCGCCGCCTTCCTGGCCAACGTCAACCACGAGACCGGCGGGCTGGTCCACGTCGTCGAGCAGAACACCGCCAACTACCCGCACTACTGCGACTGGAGCCAGTCCTACGGCTGCCCGGCCGGCCAGGCCGCCTACTACGGCCGCGGCCCCATCCAGCTGTCCTGGAACTTCAACTACAAGGCCGCGGGCGACGCCCTGGGCATCGACCTGCTGAACAACCCCTGGCAGGTGGAGAACAACGCCTCCGTCGCCTGGAAGACCGGCCTGTGGTACTGGAACACCCAGTCCGGCCCCGGCAGCATGACCCCGCACAACGCCATGGTCAACAGCGCCGGCTTCGGCCAGACCATCCGCTCCATCAACGGATCCCTCGAATGCGACGGCAGGAACCCCGCCCAGGTCCAGAGCCGCGTCGACGCCTACCAGCGCTTCACCCAGATCCTCGGGGTCAGCCCCGGCGCCAACCTCTACTGCTGACGCGGGCAGTCCCACAAGGAGACGTGATGCACGACCTGAGGTCTCTCACCAAGGGCCTGCTCGGGGTGCTGGGCGCGCTGACACTCGTCGTCGCGGTCCCGGCGAGCGCCCACGCGAGCGTGCTCCAACTGCTGCCGCAGAACGCCGACGGCCTGGAGCAGAGCTTCTCTCCGGCGTACGACTACGACGGCGACGGCTGCTACGCCACGGCGGCCATCGGCGCCGACGGCGCCATCAACCCCGGCCTGAAGCTCGGCGGTGACGTCAACGGGCACTGTCACGACTACGCCCAGCTGGCCAACGCCAACACCTACTCGCGGGAGAAGTGCAACAACGGCTGGTGCGCCGTGATGTACGCCAGCTACTTCGAGAAGGACCAGGCCACCCTCGGGCCGGCCGCCATCGGGCACACCCACGACTGGGAGCACGTCGTGGTGTGGATCAACAACGACGAGGTCCAGTACGTGTCGGTGTCGCAACACAGCGGCTACCAGGTGGCCGCCCGCTCGGCCGTACGGTTCGACGGCACCCACCCGAAGATCGTCTACCACAAGGACGGCGTCTCGACGCACTGCTTCCGCTTCGCCAACACCAACGACGACCCGCCGGAGAACGCGACCGGCGGCTGGTTCTACCCGCGCCTCGTCGGCTGGGACGGCTACCCGGCCGGCTTCCGCGACAAGTTGCTGAGCGCGAACTTCGGCAGCGCCACCATCAAGATCAAGGACGGGGACTTCGCGTACGCCCTCGCCCACTCCATGCCGTCGGGAATCCCGTTCGACCCGAACGCCTGACGCCAGGGCACGAGCGGGGGCCGGGGTGTGTGACCCCCCGGCCCCCGCTCGGTACTTCCCGTCACTCGGGAGCCGGTGTCCGGCTCAGGGCCGCGGGCGGACCGGCAGGGCGCGGACGCTGTTGCCCACGAAGCTGGAGTGGCGCGCGAGTCCGGCCTCGGGCACGGCCAGTTCGAGGTCCGGGAAGCGGGTGAACAGCCGCTCCAGCGCGGTGGTCGCCTCGAGCCGGGCCAGCGGGGCGCCCAGGCAGTAGTGGGCGCCGTGGCCGAGCGAGAGACTGCGCACGGCTCCGGTCCGGCGGGGCCTGGTGACGTCGAAGCGGTCGGCGTCGGGTCCGTGGGTGGCCGGATCGCGTCCCGCGGCGGAGTATCCGGCCAGGACGGGCGTGCCCTGGGGGATGACGGTGCCGTCGAGTGTCAGGTCCCGCACGGGGTAGCGGAACGGGAAGTAGCTGACGGGCGCGTCCCAGCGCAACGTCTCCTCGACGACGTCACCCCAGTCCGCCGCCCCCTGCCGCACGAGCGCGAGCTGCTCACGGTGGCCGCACAGGGCACGTACGGCGTTGGTGATGAGGTTGAGCGTGGTCTCGTGCCCGGCGATGATCATCAGCACCAAGGTGCCGATCAGTTCGGGCCGGCCGAGCCGGTCGCCGTCCTCCTCCCGGGCCGCTATCAGCGCGCTGGTGAGGTCGTCGCCGGGCCGCTCGGCCTTGGCGGCGGCGATCTCGCCGAGGACGTCGACGAGTTCACGGTTGGCGGCCACGGCCTGCTCGGGGCCGATGTCGGTCGCGACCACCTGGTTCGACAGGTGGTGCAACCGCTCGCGGTACTCGGCGCCGACGCCGAACAGTTCGCCGATCACGCCCATCGGCAGCGGGAGCGCGAAGTGCCGGCGCAGGTCGGCGATCCCCTCCGCGTCGGCGGCGGCCCGGTCGAGATCGTCGAGCAGGGCCTCGGTCAACTCCTCCACACGGGGCCGGAGTTCCTCGACGCGCCGGGTGGTGAAGGCCCGGCTCACCAGGGACCGCAGGCGCCGGTGGTCGTCGCCGTCGGCGGTGGTCATGCCCCGCACGGTCGCGAAGGTCAGCAGCGGCCAGCCCGCGCCGACCCGCCCCTCGCGCAGCGCGGTGAAGTGACTCGCGCCCTTGGCGACTTCCGGGTGCGCGAGGAACTCCCTGAGCGCCTCGTGGCCGAGGACGGCCATCCCCTCGATCTCACCCGGCAGGACGACCGGGCAGACGGCGCCCCGGGCGAGCAGCCGGGCGTTGTCGGCGTGCGGGCAGCCGCCGGAGGGGTCCATGCGGTGGGACGTGGCAGGCCGGTGGTCCACGGACGACTCCTGGTCGCAGGGGGTGGGTTCGACGCCGTACGGCGATCGATTCTGCCCGTTCACAGCGGGTCGCGCAGGCCCTCGGCGAAGGCTCCGGGTTAGGTGGGGCCGCCGTGGTGACCGCCGGGAAGGCCCTGCTGGGGCGGCTTCCCGGACGTCTTTCGACCGACAGCTTCGACCGTCTGCGCAGGGCGGGCCTGTTCACATCGATCCACATCGATCCACATCGATCCACATCGCATCGCGTCGGCGGCGGGCTCCGATGAGCCGTACGTCACTGCCGCGACCGCTCTTCGGGTGGTACAGTGCATTCAGCACTTGTGTACGCCCTGTTGTGGGCGCCGGTGCATTTCCTCTTCACCTCGCTGATTCGCCCACCGTTTCCCCGTCGGCGCGACAGCTTCCCCGCAACACCTCGTGAGCAGACCGGTTCTGTGGTCACAGGCGTTTTCGCCCTGCCCGAGGTGCTGTTCCCCGCCGCCCAGAGACGCGCACGATCGCCTCTCCCCCGCGGCCCCTCCCCTTCCTTCCGCATGTCCCATGCCTGCCGTCCTCGAAAGGACCGCCCCTCATGACCACCACACTCGATCACCCTCCCCTCCGACAGCGGACCCCCGCCACCCCGACCGTCACCGGTGTCCTCGACATCGACGCGGGCGGGAAGGGGCACCTGCGCGCCGAGAACTGCCTGCCCACGGCCGACGACCCCCAGGTCTCCCCCGCGCTGATCCGCCGTCACGGCCTGCGCAAGGGCGACCTCGTCGAGGGCGTACGCGGCGACCGGCGCGCCCTGGCCTCGGTCGAGCGCGTAGACGGCCGCACCCCCGACGAGATGCGCCGCCGCCGGACCTTCGGCGACCTCACCCCGCTGCACCCGCATGAGCGGCTCCGCCTCGAGCACCCCGCGTCCGGGCTCGCCGGCCGGGTCGCCGACCTGCTCACCCCCGTCGGCAAGGGCCAGCGCGGGCTCATCGTGGCCCCGCCCAAGACCGGCAAGACCGTGCTCATCCAGCAGATCGCCGCCGCGATCGCCGGAAACCACCCGGAGTGCCACCTGATGGTGGTGCTGCTCGACGAGCGCCCCGAAGAGGTCACCGACATGCGGCGCTGCGTGCGCGGTGAGGTGTACGCCTCGACCTTCGACCGGACGCCCAGGCAGCACATCGCGCTCGCCGAACTCGTCATCGAACGGGCCAAGCGGCTCGTCGAGGCCGGTGAGGACGTCGTCGTGCTCCTCGACTCGCTGACCCGCCTGTGCCGGGCGCACAACAACGCCGCCTCCGCCGGCGGCCGCACCCTCAGCGGCGGTGTCGACGCGGCCGCGCTGCACGGCCCGAAGCGGCTCTTCGGAGCCGCCCGGCCGGCCGAGGAGGGCGGCTCGCTCACCATCCTCGCCACCGCCCTGGTCGAGACCGGCTCGCGCGCCGACGACCTCTTCTTCGAGGAGCTCAAGAGCACCGGCAACATGGAACTCCGTCTGGAGCGCGAACTCGCCTCGCGCCGGGTGTTCCCGGCCGTCGACATCACCCCCTCCGGCACCCGCCGCGAGGAACTCCTCCTGTCCCCGACCGAGTTGACGGTTGTCCGCGGCCTGCGCCGCGCCCTGGTGTCCCGCGACGGCCATACGAACCTGGAGACCCTCCTGGAACGGCTGCGCGCGACCCCCGACAACGCCACGTTCCTGCGGCGGATCCAGCCGACGCTGCCCACCGGCTGAGACGGCGGCACAGCGCGACCGGCCGGGGCCGGCCGCGCCCCGCGTGCGGCATCCGGGTGCTCGCGTGTCGCGTTCGGCCCTGACAGCGCGCCGCCGGGACGGTCCGTTCCTACGTTTGCGGTATGACAATCGGATTCCCATCTCGGACGGCCCTGTCGACCTGCGCGCTCTGTGTGGCGGGCGTACTCGCCCTCACACCCGTCGCGGCGGCCGCCGAGGCCGCGGCGAACCCCGGTGCGGCAGGGCGGGCGCGGGCGGCGGCGGTGCGGCCCGATCCGCTCAAGCGGTCCGGCACCCAGGTCCGGCCCCATCCCGGGGCGCCCGAGGTCCCGGACGTCTCCGCGCTCTCCTGGGTGGTGGCCGACGCCGGGAGCGGCGCGGTGCTCGCCGCGCACGACGCGCACCGCAAACTACCGCCCGCCAGCACCCTGAAGACCCTGTTCGCCCTGACGGTGCTGCCGCTCCTGCCCGCGGGCATCCAGCACACCGTCAAGGCACAGGAGCTGGAGGGCATCGGACCGGGCAGCAGCCTCGTCGGGGTCGACGAGGGGCACACCTACCGGGTCTCCGACCTGTGGCACGGCGTGTTCCTCAACTCCGGCAACGACGCCGTGCACGTACTGGCCTCGCTCAGCGGGGGCTGGGACGCCACGGCCACCCTCATGCAGGACAAGGCCCGCACCCTCGGCGCCCGCGACACCCACGTCCGCTCCCCCGACGGCTACGACGCACCGGGCCAGGTGTCGTCCGCGTACGACCTCGCCGTCTTCGGGCGGGCAGGGCTGCGCAACGCCGAGTTCGCGCGCTACTGCAGCACGGTCGACGCCAGGTTCCCGGAGGGCGACGGCTGGTCGTACGGGATCGAGAACACCAACCGGCTGCTGACCGGCGAGGACGGCGTGGCCCCGTATCCGGGACTGATCGGCGTCAAGAACGGCTACACCAGCAACGCAGGCAACACGCTCGTCGCCGCGGCGAAGAAGGGCGGACGCACCCTGGTGGTCACGGTGATGAACCCTCAGACGGACGGCGGCTTCGCCGTGTACGAGGAGGCGCGCGAGCTGCTCGACTGGGGGTTCGCGGCGGCCGGCCGGGTCGATCCCGTGGGGTCGCTGGACGCGCTGCGGGTCAAACCGCAGGCCGGTCCCGTCGCACTGCCGGTCGCGGCGACCGTCGCTCCCGAGGGCGGTCCTGGCTGGCCGGAGACCTGGGCGATCTCGGCGGCCGCCGGTCTCGGTGCGGGGGCGGTGGCACTGGCACTGCGTTCCAAGGGCACGCGTACACCCGGTGACTGACCGAGCGGCAGCCACAGCAGCAGGCCCAGCGTGATCCACGCGTAGGCGCTGCCGCCGAGGAAACCGTCCACGCCGGAGGAGTCGTCGAACCAGAGCCACACCACGCTGGTGCACAGCACCGCGTACAGGGCACCCGCGACCCGCGGGTGCCCCCTACGGACGAGAAGGACGAAGGACGGCAGCAGCCACACCAGGTGGTGCACCCAGGTGATCGGGCTGACCAGACAGGCCGTCAGTCCGGTGAGGGCGAAGGCCGCCTGCCAGTCGCCGGCCGCCGCCGCCCGGCGCGACCGGAACGCCCACACGCCCAGTACGAGGAGCACCACCGTCGCCCAGGCCGCCCGGTCCAGGACGCCCGCACGGGCGAGAATGCCTTGCAGCGACTGGTTCGAGACATAGTCGAGCCGGCCCACCCGGGTGGTGTCCCACATCGCCTCGGTCCAGTAGAAGCGCGAGGGGCCCGGTGCCACCCAGGCGGCCAGCGCCGTCGCCGCGACCGCCACCGCCGTCGCCACCGCCGCGGCCCGCCACCGGCGGGCCACCAGCAGCAGACCGATGAACAGCGCGGGCGTCAGCTTGATGGCCGCGGCGAGGCCGATGCCCACCCCGGCCCAACGGCCCCGCCCGGTGGACAGCAGCCATCCGTCGGTGAGGACGAGGGCCAGCAGGAGCACGTTCACCTGGCCGAAGCTGAAGGTGTCCCGCAGGGGTTCGAACAACGCCAGCGCGCAGAGCGCGAGGGCACAGCCGTACCAGCCGTGGCGCCGCCACGCGCGGCCGGTGAGCATGCGCAGCACCGCCGCCAGCGCCAGCAGGTTCAGCAACAACGCCACGGCGATGGCGGTGTGCAGGCCGAGCAGGGCCATCGGGAGCATCGCGACGGCCGCGAACGGCGGGTAGGTGAAGCCGTACGTCGTTCCGGGCACCTGGTAGTCGTAGAGCTTGCCGCCGTGGTGCACCCAGGTGTCGACGGCGCCGTAGTAGACACGCAGGTCGAACCAGTCGCGCAGCAGCGGGACCGTCGCGGTGAACACGGTCACGGCGGTGGCGAGGGCCAGGACGAGGAGGAGCCGGGCGGCGTCCGTGCGGGGCGCTCTCATGCCGTCCGCCCGAGGGCCGGTGCCTGCGCGGCCTGGTGCGCCTGCCACAGGACGACGACGGCGAGGGCGCCGCCGGAGACCGCAAGCACCAGTTGTCCGACGTCGGCGGGGCCGCCGCTGGGCAGTACGGCGAGCGCGAGCACCGCCGTGACGGCCGCCACCCGGTGCCGTACCGAGGTGCTGGGCGCGGCGGCCGCGATGAGGAACAGCCCCCACAGGGCGTACCAGGGACGTATCGCCGGACCGAAGGCGGCCACCGCGGCGAGGCTCAGGCCGAGCGCGTACACGGGGTGCGGGCGCAGCCGCCACCATATGACGAGGACGACGACCGCGGTCAGCGCGAGGCCGAGCACGTGCCAGACGGGCATCGCCAGCGGCGCGAGGTCGCTGCCGAGCCGCTTCAGCAGGGCGCCGGTGGCACTGCCGAGCAGGCTGGTCAGCGCCCAGTTGTGCGGCGAGACCGGGGTGTCCAGGGCGCCCGTCCAGCCGTATCCGGTGCCCGCCAGGGCCGTCGCGGCGACCGTGGTGGCGCCGGCGGCGACCGTCGTCGTCAAAACGGCCCGGGCCGGACGGTGGCCCGCGCGGATCTGGAGCACGAGCACCGCGGCCAGCCCGAGCGCCGCGGGCGCCTTCACCAGGGCCGCGAGGGTGATGAGCATCGCGCCGAGGACCGGCCGCCCACCGAGTGCCGCGACCAGGCCGAGGCCCAGCAGACCGAGCATCATCGCGTCGTTGTGGGCACCCGCGACCAGGTGCAGCAGCACGAGCGGGTTGAGCACGCCCAGCCACAGGGCGGCGGCCGGATCGGCACCGCTGTGGCGGGCGAGGCGGGGCAGCGCGGCCGCCATCAGGGCCACGCCGACCAGGGCGACCAGCCGCATACCGATGAGCCCGGCGGGGAGTTCGCCCCGGGTGAGACCGGAGAGCGCGGAGGCGACGCCGAGGAAGACCGGGCCGTACGGGGCCGCGGTGTGCTGCCACAGCGGGGCGACCTCGTCCGCGAGCGGACCGCCCAGCTGCGCGGGCCCGTGGGCGTAGACGTCGATGTGGGCGTCCACCATGGCCCCCTGGGCCAGATAGCTGTAGACGTCCCGGCTGAACAGCGGCGGCGCGATCAGCAGCGGGGCCGCCCACACCGCGAGCACCAGCAGCAGGGCGCGCGGGGTCGGCGGATCGGCGCTGCGGACGAGACGCCCGAGCAGCACCCAGGCCGCTATCAGCAGGACGACGCCGAAGTACACCCCGACCAGGCCGAGGGCGGCCTGCGCCGAGGCCGGAGCGGGCAGTTCCCGGGCCGGGAGGGCGCCGGCCGTCTCACCGCCCAGCGCTAGAACGGCGGTACCGGCCAGGCCCAGAGCCTGGCAACGGCGGAGATCGACGGGAAAAGCCATGGCCAACACTCGGTCAGGGTGTCAACGCCGGATGGCCGGAAGGCGACGGACCGACTTCCACCCGGCGGCCTGAGTATGACCGCCATGTGATCGAGGCACGCAATCCCCCACCCCATCGTGGGCGCGACGCCGTCCACCCGGACGGGGCACGCGAGGCCGTCCGCGCGACCAAGGGCGCGAGATCGCCCACCGGGACGGGGCGCCAACTCGACTGCGGGAGCAGGGGCGCGAAGCAGTCCGTCCGGACGGGGGCACGCAGTCGTCCACCCGGACGGGGCCGCGGACCGTCCGCGCAGTCGGGGTCACGAACCCGTCCGCCCGGACCCGCCGCCAAGCCGACCACCCGGGCCGGGGCACGAAACCGTCCGTCCGGACGGGAGCACGCAGTCGCCCACCCGGACGGGGCCGCAGACCGTCCGCGCAGTCAGGGTCACGAACCCGTCCGCCCGGACCCGCCGCCAAGCCGACCACCCGGGCCGGGGCACGAAACCGTCCGTCCGGACGGGAGCACGCAGTCGCCAACCCGACCGGGGCCGCAGACCGTCCGCGCAGTCAGGGTCACGAACCCGTCCGCCCGGACCCGCCGCCAAGCCGACCACCCGGCCCTGGACACGAAACCGTCCGTCCGGACGGGAGCACGCAGTCGCCAACCCGACCGGGGCCGCAGACCTTCCGCGCAGTCAGGGTCACGAACCCGTCCGCCCGGACCCGCCGCCAAGCCGACCACCCGGCCCTGGACGCGGAACCGTCCGTCCGGACGGGGGCACGCAGTCGTCCACCCGGACGGGGCCGCGGACCGTCCGCGCAGTCGGGGTCACGAACTCGTCCGCCCGGACCGGCCGCCGAGCCGACCACCCGGCCCTGGACGCGGGCCCTGGACAACCGTCCGTCCGGACGGGGGCGCCGAGCCGCCCGTCCCGACGGTGTCGCGAACTCGTCCGACCGGTCCGGGCCACCGGGTCGACCGTGTGACCTGGGTCGAGGAATGGTCAGACGAACCTGGAACTGCGCACGGGGCCCGCCGAGTTGAGACCGGCCCGGTCACCCCGCAGCCAGGTGCCGCGTACGGCGGTGACGAACTCCGCGAGCCGGTCGTCCGGGTCCTCGGGCGTGGCGCCGTCGCCCTCGTCGGGCGCGGGATCGGCCGCCACGATCTCCGCGGCGATCTCCGCCGCCGGGCGGTCGTCGGGTGCCGAGCGTTCCACACCGCCGCTGTCGCCCAACCCCAGGTGTCCCTCCCACGGCGCCGACGCCGACTGGTGCAGCAGCGTGACGCTGTCCGCGGTCACGACCGGCAGGTCGGTCCAGTTGCTCGCGTGCTCGTGGAGCACCTGTCCCGCCGCCCGCTCGAAGAGCTGCCCGATGATCTCGGGGCCCTGGTCCGCCCGGGCCACCTCGTTGAGGTCGTAGGCGATGACGACGGTGTCCTCTCCTCCGGGAGCGAAGTCCTGCGCCGGGAGGTCCAGTACGTCGGCGGCGGCCAGGCCCAGGATCCGGCTGCCGCGGTCGGGCAGCAGCGACACGGAACGCGGGCGCGCCTCCGCGGCCTCCAGCACCGTCCGCAGCCGCAGCAGCCCCCGCAGGCACTGGTCGTGGGTGTCCTGGAGCCAGGCGAACCGTCCCGCCATCCCCGCATCGAAGCCGTACGGGGACAGCGTGCCCAGCACCGTGCCGCCCAGGACGAACTGCCAGCCCCGAAGGTCCCCGAGGTCGAGCGTGCTCACCGCCTCGGCGCCCGCGGCGCGCTCGAGCATGCGCACCTGGCGGGCCTGCGCGCCGAGCCACCGCTGGTCCTGCGGATCCGGCAGCAGCGCGTGCTGGCGACGGGCCAGGGCCAGGTCGCCCGCCATCAGGGCGTTGTAGACGAGCAGATAGCGGTCGGGCCAGTCGGCCAGCCCGTTCTCGTGCGCGCTGAGCACCGCGACGGCCTCGGCGTGCCGGCCCTCGCGCTCGTACGCCGAGACGAGTTCGCGCAGCACCGCAGCCGACCCGGACGCCCGGCTCAGGGCCTCGCGCAGGGCGGGTATCGCCAGGTAGGACACATCACGCTCGACGCACGCGTAGCCATAGGCGTAGAGCTCCTGCGCCCGGTCCGGGGCGGCGGCGAGCGCCGTGGCGGCCCGGTGGAGGTCCTCGAAGCCGGCCGTCTGCGCGGCCCGCGCCACCACGAGGGCCACCTCGCCCGACGGCAAGGTCTCGGCGCCGTCCCGCAGCGCGCGCAGGGCGCCGGGAATGTCTCCCTCGTCCAGGGACTCCCAGGCTTTGAGCAGTTCGGGGGACTTCGGGCGGCGATTCCTGCGCGAGAACATGCCGACGATCATCGCCGAAGGCCCGAACCGCGCTCAACCGCATTTCTGTGCGCGGCCCTTGAGCGAGTGGCGCGTCCGCACTTGTCGAGTGTCCGTACCCAGGACGCCGCGCGGCGTCGGACAGCACGCTGGTGCCATGACGACGGCACCCGCACCACCGCCCGCCCCGAGGCGCGACCACCTCCACCCGGTGGCCGATGTGTTCCTCGCCCTCGTGTTGCTCGCCGTGGACGCCTTCGCGGCGGTCTTCGCGTACTTCGCGGGCGAGGAGAACGCCGGTTGCTCGTTCTTCGACACCGGCGCCGACAACTCCGCCGTCAGCATGACCAAGGCGGGCGTGTACGTCGCCGTCGTGGGCGCCGTCGTCCTGGTGACGGCCGTGGCGGCGGGCCGGGGGCGGGCGTACGTCACCGCCGCCGGACAGGTCCTCGCCGGACTCGTCCTCCTCGTGGTCGCGTCGATGGCGCTGACCGAGCAGTACCGGAAGGACCACCCTCCCGCGCCGCGGCCCGGCCACAGCGGACCCCGGTCGCAGTGCCCGCGCCGCGGCCCGACCACAGCGGACCTCGGTCGCAGTGCCGGTCCGGCGGCGACAAGAGCGAGTACCAGGGCTCGTGAGCCGACCTGCCGGGCCGGAGCCGGATCAGAACAGGGTCGAGCACCGGGGCGAGGACCAAACACCGGGTCGCGGACCGGGTCAGAAGACGGACAGTCCGGTGAGGGTCGTGAAGCGGTCCAGGGCCGCGACGCCCGCCACCGAGTTGCCGCGCTCGTCCAGGCCCGGACTCCACACGCACAGCGTGCAGCGGCCCGGCACGACCGCGATGATCCCGCCGCCGACGCCGCTCTTGCCGGGCAGGCCGACGCGGTACGCGAATTCGCCGGCCGCGTCGTAGGTACCGCAGGTCAGCATCACCGCGTTGACCTGCTTGGCCTGGCTGCGGGTGAGCAGCCGGGTGCCGTCGGCGCGGATGCCGTGGCGGGCCAGGAACGAGGTCGCCAGGGCCAGGTCGGCGCAGGAGGCGGTGATCGCGCACTGGCGGAAGTACTGGTCCAGCAGGACCGGCACCGGGTTGTCGATGTTGCCGTAGGACGCCATGAAGTGGGCGAGCGCCGCGTTGCGGTCGCCGTGGGCGTTCTCCGAGGCGGCGACCTCCTCGTCGAAGGCCAGTTCGGGGTTGCCGCTCTCGGTACGCAGGAAGGCGAGCAGTTCGCCCGCCGCGTCCCCGGTACGGGTGTGCAGGCGGTCGGTGACGACGAGCGCGCCCGCGTTGATGAACGGGTTGCGCGGGATGCCGTGCTCGTACTCCAGCTGTACCAGGGAGTTGAAGGGGTTGCCGGAGGGCTCGCGGCCCACGTGCTCCCACAGGGCGTCGCCCTCGCGGGCCAGGTCGAGGGCGAGGGTGAAGACCTTGGTGACGGACTGCGTGGAGAACGGCTCGCGCCAGTCCCCCACGCCGTACACCGTCCCGTCCAGCTCCGCGACGGCCATGCCGAAGCTGCGCGGGTCACGCGCGGCGAGCGCCGGGATGTAGTCGGCGGGCCGGCCACGGCCCGGGGTCCGTCCGACCTCGTCGGCGATGCGCTCCAGGACCGGCTGGAACGTGAGGGACGAAGTCGTCATGATCACTATTCTGCCTCCGGGCCGGTCCGGTTGCGTCGCCGACGGTCAGGGATCGCGATGGCGCCGGGGTTGATCTCGTGGATCAGCTCGACGGCCTCCGCGGGCCGGCCGCGGTCCTCGTCGACCACGGCGGCGACCGGCACCGGCGGCGCGCCGACCGGCGCCGGACGCCGGTGACCGGACCACGGGCCGGCGACCGTCACGGTCGGGGCCCCGCCCTGCGGACAGTTCGATACCGACGACCCCCGCGTCCCCCACATCCCTCCGCGCCCCCACGTCCCTACGGCGAAGGCCGTCACGACGACGGCCCGCGCAGTGAGGGACCTCGAGGCGACCGCCTCCCCACCGACGGCTCCGCGCCGCCCGCCCCGGCTCAGACGGCTGAGTACGTGGGCTGCGTCAGTGGGTCGAGTGCGCGCACCGGCCGGACGCTGCCCACCGGCCGACCGCCGCCGAGCAGCGGCTCGCCCGCGAACTCGGCGAGCGCCGCCGGATCGACACCGGCCCGGACGAGGGCCGCCGCGGCGACCGGGACCCGCGCCCGGTTCGCGCCGTCGGCGATCTTGACCGCGATGGCGCGGCCGTCGGGGAGGGCGGCGACCTGGACGCCCTCGAAGCCGTCCTTGGCGAGCAGGCCGGGCACGGCCCGCATGAGCGCGGCCACGTCACGGCCGGCGCCGGAGGCCGTCTCCGCGTGCTCGCGCATCGCGTCGGCCACCCGTGCCTCCGGGGTGCCGGGGACGGCGGTGGTGATGCGGGCGGCCGCGCGGGCCAGGCCGTGCAGGGAGACGGAGAACAGCGGGGCACCGCAGCCGTCGACGCTCACCCGGGCGATGTGCTGACCGGTGAGGTCCTCGACGATCTCCGCGATGGCCGTCTGGAGCGGGTGGCCGGGGTCGAGGTAGCTCTCCAGCGGCCAGCCGTTGAGCCTGCACGTGTAGAGCATGGCCGCGTGCTTGCCTGAGCAGTTCTGGGCGAGCTGGGAGGGCGGTCGGCCCTCGCGCACCCAGGTGTCCCGGACGACCGGGTCGAACGGCAGGTCGGGGACGTTGCGCAGGTCGTCCTCGGTGACACCGGCGAGCTCCAGGATCCGGCGGGTGCCGGCGAGATGGCGTTCCTCACCGGAGTGGCTGGCGGCGGCCAGGGAGAGCAGGTCGCCGTCGAGCGGGAGTCCGGCGCGCACCATGGCGACGGCCTGGACGGGCTTGATCGCCGAGCGCGGGTAGAAGGCGGCCTCGATGTCGCCGAGCTGGAACCGGACCTCGCCGTCGGCGGCGAGGACGACGACGGAGCCGTAGTGGACGCCCTCGATCACCCCGCCGCGTACGAGGTGGGCGACGGGAGCGTGGAGGGGTTCACGGACCGCGGGGGCGTTCGCGAGAGAACTGCTGTACATCACTGCCTGGATCGCTGGTGGGTGGACGGGGAACGGCTCGCGGGTCACGCGTCGGCGCCGGTGGACTCGCGTGCGCCGGCCGGGGCGTCCGCCGGGGACGCGGGGCGCACGATGGCGGTGAGGCTGGTCTCGACGCGGTCGAGGTGGTGGGACATGGCCTCCACCGCGTCGTGCTCGCTGCCGTCGATCAGCGCCTCGACGATCGCCCGGTGCTCGCGGTTGGACTGCTCGCGTCGGCCGCCCAGCTCGTTGAGGAACGCCGACTGGCGTGCCAGCGCGTCGCGGATCTCCTCGATGACCCGGCGGAAGACCGGGTTCTGGGCGGACTCGGCCACCGCGAGGTGGAAGAGGGTGTCCATCGCGACCCACGCGGTGGTGTCCGTCTCCCGCTCCATGCGGTCCAGCAGATGGGTCAGGTGGTCGAGGTTCTCGGCGGTGCGGCGCAGCGCCGCGTACCCGGCGACCGGGATCTCGACGTGCCGGCGCACCTCCAGCAGATCGCTGGCCGCGTAGTCGCCGAAGGTGGGGTCCTCGACGGCATGGGCGATCACGAAGGTGCCCTTGCCGGTCCTGGAGACCGTCAGCCCCATCGTCTGCAGGGCGCGCAGTGCCTCCCGCAGAACGGGTCGGGAGACCTCGAGGGTGCGGCACAGCTCCGCCTCCGAGGGGAGCTTGTCGCCGATCGCGTAGGTGCCGTGCTCGATGGCGGAGCGGAGGTGGCCGAGCACCGCTTCCATCGCGCTCACGCGTCGCGGTGTCCCACCACCTGTCTGGCTGTCTGACAGGTTCACAGAAACGATCCTGCGGCGGACGGGACGGGGATGTCAAGGCGGCCGATGAACGGCCGAGAAGGGGAGCCGCGAGCACGCGGCCCGAGAGCCCACGGGGTGTGCGGCCCGACACCCGGCTGCACACCCCGTGCCACGTCACCGTCACTCAGCTGTCGAGCACACCCGTGGCCAGCAGGCCGAACAGCGCCACACCGATGACGATCCGGTAGATGACGAAGGCGTTGAAGGAGTGCTTGGCGACGAACTTCAGCAGCCACGAGATGGAGCCGTAGGCGACCACGAAGGAGACGGCCGTGCCGACGGCCAGCGGAGCGGCGCCCACGCCCGTGCCCAGGGCGTCCTTCAGTTCGTAGAGACCGGCGCCGGTGAGGGCGGGGATGCCGAGGAAGAACGACAGGCGGGTGGCGGCCACCCGGTCCAGGTCGAGGACGAGCGCGGTGGACATCGTGGCGCCGGAGCGCGAGAACCCGGGGAAGAGCAGCGCGAGGATCTGGGAGCTGCCGACCAGCATCGCGTCCTTGAACGAGGTGTCGTCCTCACCGCGCTTGTGGCGGCCCATCTGGTCCGCAGCCCACATCACACCACTGCCGACGATCAACGAGCCCGCGACCACCCACAGCGAGGCGAGCGGCCCCTCGATCAGCGGTTTGGCGGCCAGGCCCACGACGACGATCGGAATGGTCGCGTAGATGACCCACCAGGCGAACTTGTAGTCGTGGTGGTACCGCTCCTCACGGTCGACCAGCCCTCGGCCCCACGCGGAGACGATCCGCACGATGTCCTTGAAGAAGTACACGAGCACGGCGGCGATGGCGCCGACCTGGATGACGGCCGAGAAGCCGACGACGGCGTTGTCGTCGACGGGGATGTTCATCAGCCCTTCAGTGATCTTCAGATGGCCGGTGGAGGAGACGGGGAGGAACTCGGTCACTCCCTCGACGGCTCCGAGGACGACGGCTTGGCCGACGGAGATGGCGCTCATGTAATCCGGAATCCAGTTCTGAGGAAATTGGTCGACAGTGCTGTAGACAGTCTTACTACGTCGCGGGGTCTTCCGACCGCCTACGCCCACAGCCCGCGGGCGATCCACACCCCGGCGAACGCGGCACCGAGGCCCGTAGCCACGCTCGCTACGACGTTGGCGGCAGCGTAGAGGCCCGCTCCGGTCTCGGTCAGCCGCAGCGTCTCGTACGAGAAGGTCGAGTACGTCGTCAGAGCCCCGCACAGGCCGGTACCCAGCAGCAACTGGAGGTGGGGCCCGGCGGCGCCGGACTCCGCCGCGCCGGTCAGCAGGCCCAGGACCAGGCAGCCGGTGACGTTGACGGCGAAGGTACCCCAGGGGAAGACCGGGTCGTACCGCATCCGCACCGCCCGGTCGGTCAGGTAGCGCAGCGGGGCGCCCACCATGCCACCGATGACGACCAGCACCCAGTTCACAACGACTTCTTACCTTCCTATTCGCCCTCTATGTACGACTTGTCGGCTTCACGCCTGGGTTCCCTGCTCCCCGTTTCACACGGCACCCTCGAAGCCCCGGAAGGGGGCAGCGCCCGCAGCGCGCCGCCGGCCGGTCTCGTCATCGCCGTCTCCGGGCCAGGACGCGGCGGGTCGCCGTCGCGGCGAGCCACACCGCCGCGAGCGCCGCGCACGGGGTCGCCGCGAGAGAGGCGAGCGCCGTACCCGGGCGGCCGTCGTCGAACAGCTTCTGGATGTCGACGGCGTACGTCGAGAAGGTGGTGAAGCCGCCGAGCACGCCGGTACCGAAGAAGGGCCGCAGCAGCCGGTGCGCGGTCCACGCCTCGGTGACGAGCACCAGGAACACGCCGATCACCGCGCAGCCGACGACGTTGACCCAGAAGATCGTCCAGGGGAAGCCGCCGAGCCGCGCGGGCCACCACAGCGAGGCCGCGTAACGGGCCGCGGCGCCGACGGCGCCGCCGAGGGCGACCACCGTGACGACCGCGAGTTCGGCGCGTGGGGCGGTCCGTCGGGCCTTGGGGGCACGGATGCCCTCGGCGTCCGGGACTGTCATGTCGTACGTCTTCCTGCCTGTACGTCTTCCTGCCCGACCCTCACCGCACCGCGCGCGGTGATCATGGTCGCTCAACAGGGTAACGCCGGGTTCACCGACCGGCGGGCGCCTCGCACACCGCGACGCCCCGCTCCCACAGGCTGCCGAGGATCAGGTGACCACCGACCTGGCAGACGCTGGTGACCATGCGGAATCCGGAACGGCGGCGGGTGAGGTGGTGCAGCACCCGGCCGTCGTCGTCCACGGCGAGGACGCCCGCCGCCCCGGTGGGGCGGAAGGGTGCGCGCACGGCCAGGCCGGCCGCGGTGCGGCGTACCGCCGGCGCGGCGCGGTGGAGCAGGTCCAGCGGGGGCACCCGCGGCCCGGCCAACGCCACCCAGATCGGCCCGTCGGCCCCGCCGCGCCAGATGTTGTCCGGCATGCCCGGCAGGTGCTCGACGAAGGGCTCGGGGTGGCCGGCCCGCGGTCCGGTGAGCCGGTAGCGGGTGAGCCTGCAGGCGCCGGTCTCGGCGAGGACCAGGAAGGAGCCGTCGCCGCCGAAGGCGAGGCCGTTGGCGAACTGGAGCCCCTCCAGCAGCACTTCGGGCTTCGCGCTGCCGGGCGCGAGGCGCAGCAGCCGTCCCGTGCCGGTGTGTTCGACCAGGTCGCCGATCCACTGTCCGAGCGGGTAGCGGCGGCTGGAGACGGTGAAGTAGGCGGTGCCGTCGGGCCCGCAGACGACGTTGCTGCAGAACCGCAGCCGCTCCCCCGCCACCGAGTCCGCGAGGATACGGACCGTGCCGTCGTCGAGGTCGACGCGCAGCAGTCCGCGTTCCGCGTCGCACACCAGCAGGGCGCCGTCCGGCAGGAGTTCGAGGCCGAGGGGCCGTCCGCCGGTCTCGGCCAGCACCTCGACCCGGGCCGGCGCCGGACCGGCCAGTCCGTCGAGGCGCAGGATGCGGCCGTCCTCGACGCCGGTGAGGACCCGGCCGTGGGCGTCGGCGACGACGTCCTCGGGGCCGCGGCCGCCGATGCCGACATGCCGGACGGGAACGAGAGCGGTGGATCGTCCCACGGGTGCCTGCCCTTCGCTGGGGGGTCGGAGAACGTCGACGCGGACTTCCGGATCGTCCCGGGACGCTCACCAGCCCTTTTCGAACATGCGGGCCACCTCGGCCACCCGGATCTCGTCCCGACGGTAGTAGGTGCGGCGCCGGATCCGTTTGGTGCGCAACAGGCCGACGCCGGCCAGCAGGCGCAGGTGGGTGTCGGCGACCGAACGGTGTACGCCGAGTTTCGCGGCGACGGCGTCGGCGGTGACGCCGTCCTCGACGAGGTCGCCGTGCCGCTGTGGAGGGAAGTGCGCGGCGGGATCCTTGAGCCAGTCCAGGATGTCCAGACGCCTGTCACCGACCGGAGTCCTGAGCATCTCGTTCCCTCCGTCCGAGCCTCCTCGTACCGCGTGTTCCCACTGTCGCGCAGTCGAGACCGCTTCGCCGGGGACTTGGACACTACTGACCGATATCGAACTTCCCCGCGAAGCGGGCCGGTTCGGCCGGTGCCGCGACCTCACGGGGAGAGGCCCGGCCGCCTCCAGGCGGCCGGGCCCCGCGTCGCGCGCTCAGCGGTGGCTGAACCACGCCATCGACGAGAGCACCTTGTCGTCGTAGCCGAACAGGGCCTGGTCTCCCAGCCGTTGCCGGACGTGGCGTCGGCCGGATCCCAGCCGTTGCCGGTCACCGCGGTCCAGGTCGCCTCCCAGTAGAAGACACCGAGGCCACGGCCGTTCGGGACGGCCTCCACGATGTTCGCCACACTGTTCGTCCACGCCAGCTGCCCGGCCGCCGTGGCCGGATAGCCGGAGACCAGCTCACCGGTGGTGTCGATCTGGTCGGTGAGCGAGTCGTCGCTGTCGAGACGGAAGGGGTAGGCCGTCTCGGCGACGAAGACGGGCTTGCCGTAGCGCGAGGCGACGTCGTCGAGGGTGGTCTGCGCCGCGGCGAGCGTGCCGTGCCAGTAGCCGTAGTACGACAGCCCGATCACGTCATGACAGATCCCGTACGTGGCCGCGCGCTGGTCCCGACGGTCACGCTGCTGCTCGGCGCGCTCCACCGCCTGCTGCCGATGGCGTGGGTGGGGAGGGCCGGCACGTGCCGGACGACATCGCTGTCGGCGGCTTCGACGACTCGCCCGCGGCGACGGCGGCCAGCCCCGCCCTCACCACCATCCGGCAGCCGTGGGACCGGATCCGCAACGAGACGGTGCGGGTGCTGCTGGCCCAGATCGGCGGCGAGGACCCGGCGGCGGTGATCCTGCCGACGGAGCTGATCCGGCGCGAGTCGACGTGAGCGCGCGACGGCGTGGGTGAGTCACCGGTGGGCTGACCCGCGCTGTCGGCCGCCGGCGTCTCCGGCTCCGTCGGCCGCCTCCGTCGGCCGCCTCCGTCGGCCGCCTCCGTCGGCCGCCTCCGGCTCCGACTCCGCCACGACGTCGGTCCCGGACAGCGGGTCCTCGGCAACCGGTCAGGATCGGAGAAGCCACCGGGCGCTCCCCCGGCCTAGCGTGGGAACACCGACCCAGACGCGTCGGCCCGCCTGTCCCGAAGGAGTACCCCATGACCGCCGGCCTCAAGACGATCATCTACCCGGTCAAGGACCTCGCCCGGTCGAAGGCCCTGTTCAGCGCGCTGCTGGAGACCGAGCCGTACGCGGACGAGCCCTACTACGTCGGTTTCAAGGACGCCGGCCAAGACGTGGGCCTCGACCCGAACGGGCACGCCAAGGGCATGACCGGACCGGTGCCGTACTGGCACGTCTCCGACATCCGGACCCAGCTGGCGGCCCTGCTGGCGGCGGGGGCCGAGCCGCTGCAGGACGTGCAGGACGTCGGTAACGGCAGGCTGATCGCCTCGGTGAAGGACACCGACGGGAACCTCGTGGGGCTCATCCAGGACCCGGTGGCCTGAGCCGGGACCGACCGACCACCGCCTACGGTCGTCCACGACCGGCCGTGACCGTGCAGGTGCGTCCCCGACCGCTCACGACGTCTTGCGGCCGGTTGCTTGCTTGCCGCCGCTTGCGCGCGCACTAGTTGCACACTCAATGAATGGCCGATTCGGTGTACCGTGCGGGTATGGCAGTGAAGACGGCGGCCGCCCGGCTCGAAGAACGGTGGCGGGACATCCTGTCGGTGCACGCGCGCACGATGTGCGAGATCGACCGCGTACTGCACCCCCACGGCCTGGGTGCGAGTGATTTCGAGGTGCTCGACCTCCTCGCCACCGAGGCGCGCGAGGAGGGCGAACACTGCCGGGTGCAGAACATCGCCGGACGGATCCATCTCAGTCAGAGCGCGCTGTCCCGCCTCATCGGGCGGCTGGAAAAGGACGGCCTCGTCGAACGCTCCGTCTGCGTGGAGGACCGGCGGGGCGTGTGGGTCGCCCTCACCCGCAAGGGCCGCGACCTGCACGGCGAGGTACTGCCGCTCCAGCGCGCCGCGCTGACACGGATGCTCGACTCCTAGGCCGTCCGCTCCGTCGTCCCCCGACCGCGAGGACGGGCGGACGGCTGCCGCGGTCGCGGTCGCGGTCGCAGTCGCAGTCGCAGTCGCAGTCGCAGTCGCAGTCGCAGTCGACGAGCATCCGACCCCTCCGTCGCTACCCCGCCGCGGGCGCCTCCGGCTGCCGGTCGGCCGGACGCTGGGGCGGGACCGGCTCGGCCCGGAAGTCACGGGGTCCGGTCCACAGGGCCGGGACCGCGTCGCAGCGACGGCACAACGCGTAGGCGACGGCCTCGTAGTTGACCCGCCAGCCGTGGAAGTGCGGCCAGGCCTCCGCCGGGGTGCGCTGGGCCCGGAACTCCGTGGTCTCCAGCATCGCCACGGCCGACTCGAACTCGGCGAACGTCAGCTGGATCGGGGCGTCCGGAGCCGGATCGGGATCGAACGGGATGTGGACAGCGCGGGCGATGTCCCGCAACGCGGTGAATCCGGCCCGCAGCACGAGGCGGGCCTCGGTCGGGGAGTTGCGCGGGGTGAGCGCGAGCTGGAGGGCCGCCGCGTCCATCACGGCGACCAGTCCGACCAGCCAGTTGCGGTACGGCCGGGGCGAACGGAAGGCCAGCAGGACCGGATAGGTGGAGTGGCTCTCGCCCATGTCCGCGGCCAGCCGCTCCCAGGACCGGTACAGCTCGGGCAGGGCCGTCTCGGTGTCGACCAGCCACTGCCGGGCCAGGATCTCCGGACCCCACGCGGGCTCCCCGGCCCGCGACTGGAGCAGGGTGACCTCCAGTTCGCGCCGGTTGTAGGCGGCGTACAGCGTGGGCAGGTAGGCGATCTGGAGGGCGATGACGACGGGGCCGGTGGCCGCCGCGACGAAGTCGAGGGCGGACAGGCTGATCCGGGCACCGCTGGCGAAGCCGAGGGTGAACAGGCTGGACCCGGCCTCCCGGAACGCGGTCGCCCAGGACAGCGGGGACAGCGCGTACAGGAGCAGTCCGTAGCCGACCAGGGCACCGCCGAGCCAGGTCGCGAGCATACCGATCAGCATGAGCGGGGCGAGCCAGGTCTGCGCGCGGTCGATGGCCCGGTAGTCGCCGGAGGGCGCGGCCAGGCGCAGCAGCCGCCGCAGCAGCCACCACAGCCGGAAGACCAGCACGGAGTAGAGGCCTCGCGGCACCACGAGGGTGCGCAGGATGCTGCTGAACACCAGGAGGAGTACGAGTCCGCCGGCCACGCCCGAGATCAAGAGCATGCCGTCATTCTGGACCGCGCCCGCGCCTGCCTCAGATCGGCAGGTCGCGTGCGGCGGCGGTCACGGCCGGGCCTGCCGGCCGGCGGGGCCCGTCGGTCGGCCGCTCAGCCGTGCGGCCGGGCCAGCAGGGTGCGTACGCCTTCCGAGGTGAGGGTGAGGGCGTGGGTCCCGGCGGCGTCGATGGTGAGCGACAGGTCGCCGGACGGCCACTGCGCGGCAAGGGCGCCGAGCGGCACCAGACGGTAGCGCGAGACGAAGGGCAGCAGGTGGGCCATCTCCGGCTCCGAGGTGAACACGGGCACCACCGGGGCGCCGTTCTGCTGTTCGAGGACGGGCAACGCCACGGTGGTGGCGTCGCTCACCTCCTCCTCGGGGGCGTCGTCGGGCACGGGCACGAGCACGTCGCTGTGGGCGAGCGTGTCCAGCGCGACCGTGTCCTGGGTGTTCTCGGCCAGCACGGCCAGCGCCTGCTGGGCGTTGCTGCCGGTCTCGTCGTGCGCGGGTGTCTCCATGGTGGATCCCCTGGTTGCGGTGGTCATGGTCCTGCCCGTCCGGGCGGGACCCGGGCGCGGCTGGGATCGCGTACCCGATCCGGACGGGAACATTCCCCGGTCCGGACCGGGCCGGGCTGGACCGGGCCGAACCGCACCGCACCGGACCGGACCGGACCGGACCGGGCACGAGAACCGGCTCCCGTGCCCGGGGGCCCGGGGGCCCGGCGGCCGTGCGGCGCGGACGTGGGCGTGGGCGTGGGCTCAGACCGCCGCGGCCGCCGCATCGGGGCCGTGGTCGCCGCCAACGCGGTCAGCATGCTCACCCGGCGCCGCTGACCTGCGGTTTTCCGGCTCCGGTCACAGTGGTCCCGGTCGCTCGCGCCACCCTCCTCGGGGCCCGGATCCGCCACGGGTTAACATCTGAGCACCGCCTAGCTCGAAAGATGAACCTGTGACTGTCAACGAGGACTCGTTCACCAACTGGAAGACCCGCGAGGAGATCGCGGAGTCCATGATCCCGATGATCGGGAAGCTGCACAGGGAGCGGGACGTCACCGTTCTGCTGCACAGCCGTTCGTTGGTGAACAAGTCGGTGGTCAGCATCCTCAAGACCCACCGATTCGCCCGGCAGATAGCCGGTGAGGAGCTCTCGGTCACCGAGACGCTGCCGTTCCTCCAGGCCCTCACCACGCTCGATCTCGGCCCGTCGCAGATCGACATCGGCATGCTCGCCGCGACCTACCGGACCGACGACCGCGGCCTGTCGGTGGCCGAGTTCACCTCCGAGGCCGTCGCCGGTGCCACCGGCGGCAACAAGATCGAGCGCCGTGAACCGCGTGATGTCGTCCTCTACGGCTTCGGACGCATCGGCCGCCTCGTCGCCCGTCTGCTCATCGAGAAGTCCGGCTCCGGCAACGGTCTGCGACTGCGCGCCATCGTCGTGCGCCGGGGCGGTGAGCAGGACATCGTCAAGCGTGCCTCGCTGCTGCGCCGCGACTCCATCCACGGTCAGTTCCAGGGCACGATCACCGTCGACGAGGCGAACAGCACGATCGTCGCCAACGGCAACGAGATCAAGGTGATCTACGCGGGCGACCCCTCGGAGGTCGACTACACGGCGTACGGCATCAAGGACGCCATCCTCATCGACAACACCGGCAAGTGGCGCGACCGCGAGGGCCTGTCGCAGCACCTGCGCCCCGGCATCGACAAGGTCGTCCTGACCGCGCCGGGCAAGGGCGACGTCCCCAACATCGTGCACGGCGTCAACCACGACACGATCAAGCCGGACGAGCAGATCCTGTCCTGCGCGTCCTGCACCACCAACGCGATCGTCCCACCGCTGAAGGCGATGGCTGACGAGTACGGCGTGCTGCGCGGCCACGTGGAGACCGTCCACTCGTTCACCAACGACCAGAACCTGCTGGACAACTACCACAGCGCCGACCGCCGCGGCCGCTCGGCGCCGCTCAACATGGTCATCACCGAGACGGGTGCCGCCTCCGCCGTCGCCAAGGCGCTGCCCGACCTCAAGGCACCGATCACCGGCAGCTCGATCCGGGTCCCGGTGCCGGACGTCTCGATCGCGATCCTCAGTCTGCGCCTCGGACGTGAGACCACCCGCGAGGAGGTCCTCGACTACCTCCGCAACGTCTCGCTGACCTCGCCGCTCAAGCGCCAGATCGACTTCACCACCGCCCCCGACGCGGTCTCGAGCGACTTCATCGGCTCGCGCCACGCCTCGATCGTCGACGCCGGCGCCACCAAGGTCGACGGCGACAACGCGATCCTCTACCTCTGGTACGACAACGAGTTCGGCTACTCCTGCCAGGTCATCCGGGTCGTCCAGCACGTCTCCGGCGTGGAGTACCCGACGTACCCGGCCCCGGCCGTCTGATTCACCCGGTCCGCACGTTCGGAACGCGGGTCCGCAGGAACGCATTTGCGGTATCCCGTGCCCGGTTGACACGCTGCGATCATGACCTCCGAGTTCGACGACGTCCCCGGCTCCGCCACGGCGAGCCGGGCGACGGACTGGATCAGTACGCCCATCACCGCGGACCTTGTGCGTGGCGCCCTCGAACTGGAGCGCACCGAGCTGGGTCTGCTGCCGCACCGGCTGCCCGCCCGGGCCCGCGCGCAGTGCCGCGATCCGCAACTGGCCATGGCAGAAGCCCAGCCGTCCGGCGTACGGCTGGTCTTCCGGACCCGGGCCACCGCCGTCGAACTGGACGTACTGCCCACCAAGATGTCCTATCCGGGCCTCCCGTCCCACCCCCACGGCGTGTACGACCTGCTGGTCGACGGCCGTCTCGCCCACCGGGCCGTGGCGACCGGCGGGAACCTTCTGATCGTGGATATGACCAAGGGGTCCAGGGAGACACGCCCCGGCCCGGTCGGCAGCGTCCGGTTCGGTGCCCTGCCCGCCGGCGCCAAGGACGTCGAGATCTGGCTGCCGTACACGGAGATCACCGAGTTGGTCGGCCTGCGCACCGACGCCCCCGTCGAGGCGGTGCCCGACCGGGGCCGCAAGGTGTGGCTGCACCACGGCAGTTCGATCAGCCACGGCTCCAACGCCGAGAGTCCCAGCACTACTTGGCCGGCGCTGGCCGCCTCCCTCGGCGGGGTGGAACTGGTCAACCTGGGTCTCGGCGGCAGCGCCCTGCTCGATCCGTTCACCGCCCGCGCCCTGCGCGACACCCCCGCCGACCTGATCAGCGTCAAGATCGGCATCAACCTGGTGAACACCGATCTGATGCGGCTGCGCGCCTTCGCACCGGCGGTCCACGGCTTCCTCGACACCATCCGCGAGGGGCATCCGACCACACCCCTGCTGGTGATCTCGCCGCTGTACTGTCCCCTCCACGAGGACACTCCGGGACCCACCGTCCCCGACTTCCAGGACGGGAACGTGTCGTTCGTCGCCGCGGGCGATCCCGCCGAGCGCGCCGCCGGGAAACTGACGCTCGACGTCATCCGGGAGGAACTCGCCCGGATCACCGCCGAGCGGGCGGGCGACGATCCCCGTCTGCACCATCTCGACGGCCGTGAGCTGTACGGCGAGACGGACTTCGCCGAACTGCCGTTGCCCGACCAGCTCCATCCGGACCCGGCCGCCCACGTACGGATCGGCGAACGCTTCGCCGAGCTGGCCTTCGGCGCCGCCGGCCCGTTCGGCGAGGCGGGCGCCTGAACGGGCCCCGGGGCGGGGCCG